>NZ_JBVICQ010000001.1:726945-942230 GCF_055572815.1 Streptomyces sp. NPDC030296 | reverse complement strand
ACGCCCGGTTACATTCCGAACCCGGAAGCTAAGCCTCACAGCGCCGATGGTACTGCAGGGGGGACCCTGTGGGAGAGTAGGACGCCGCCGAACAAATATTGGGAAAGGCCCACACCTTATGGTGTGGGCCTTTCTGCGTTTACGGCATCCTTGGGAACTACAGGCGTCCAGCCGCCTTCAAGGCCAAGTAGGCGTCTGCCAAAGCCGGCGCCAGGTTGTCCGGGGTCGCGTCCACCACCGTGACACCGTGCCGACGGAGTTGTTCGGCTGTGCGGTGGCGGTCCGATTGGGCCTGGGCCGCTGCCGCCGCCTCGTAGACGGCGTTCGTGGTGCCCCGCGCATTCGCCATGCGGGCGATATGCGGGTCGGAGACGGAGGCCAACAGGAGCGTGTGGCGCTGGGTGAGGCGGGACAGGACCGGGAGGAGGCCCTCTTCGATGGGGGCCGCGTCCAGGCTCGTCAGGAGGACGATCAAGGCGCGGCGGGACGCCGTCCGCAGCGCGGTGGCGGTGAGACCTCGGGCGTCCGTCTCGACGAGTTCCGGTTCGAGTGGGGCCATTGCGTTGACCAGGGAGGGCAGGACGTCGCCCGCCGAACGCCCCTGGACGAGGGCCCGGACGCGGCGGTCGTAGGCCATGAGGTCCACGCGGTCGCCTGCGCGGGAAGCGAGGGCGGCCAGGAGGAGGGCGGCGTCCATCGAGGCGTCGAGGCGGGGGATGTCGCCCACGCGGCCCGCCGAGGTCCGGCCCGTGTCCAGGACGAGCAGGATGTGACGGTCGCGTTCGGGGCGCCACGTGCGTACCGCCACCGCGGACTGGCGGGCCGTGGCACGCCAGTCGATCGAGCGGGTGTCGTCGCCGGGGATGTACTCGCGGAGGCTGTCGAACTCCGTGCCCTCGCCCCGCGTCAGGACGCTGGTGCGACCGTCCAGCTCGCGGAGACGGGCCAGCTTGGACGGCAGGTGCTTGCGGCTCGTGAACGGAGGAAGGACCCGCACGGTCCAGGGCACCTTGTGGCCGGCCTGGCGGGTGAACAGGCCCAGCGGACCGTACGAGCGGATCGTGACCCTGTCGGCCTGGCGGTCGCCACGGCGCGTGGGGCGCAGCCGAGTGGTGACGCGGCGTCGTTCGCCCGCCGGGACGGTGAGCCGGTGGCGGGAGGCGGCCACTTCGCTGCCGGGCAGCCAGCTGCTCGGAGGCCAGGCGTCGCGGAGGTGGGCGCGCAAGGGGCGCTTGGAGGGATTGGTGACCGTCAGCGTGACTTCTGCGGTTTCGCCGAGGCGCGCTGACGTGTCCCCGGAGCGCGTGAGACCCAGACGGCGCACAGGTGCGGCCAGGGCGTAGTCGCAGGCGCACGCGAGCGCCAGTGGGGCGTCCACCGCGAGGATGCCCGTCCAACTGGGCTCCCAGATGCCCACCGGGAGGGTGCCGAGGGCCGCGAGGAGTGCGGCGCGTCCGGTGGGGGCCATCAGCGGGGAACGGGGACGTGGGCGAGGATCGCGTTGATGACCGAGTCGGCCGTCACGCCTTCCATCTCCGCCTCCGGACGGAGCTGGATGCGGTGGCGGAGGGTCGGGAGCGCGAGCGCCTTGACGTCGTCGGGGATGACGTAGTCGCGGCCCGTCAGCCAGGCCCAGGCGCGGGACGCCGCGAGGAGGGCCGTGGCGCCTCGGGGAGAGACACCCAGGGTGAGGGACGGCGACTCGCGAGTGGCACGGCAGATGTCGACGACGTAGGCGGTGATCTCGGGGGACACGGTCGTCTTGGCCACGGCGGCGCGAGCGGCTTCGAGGTCTGCGGCGTTCGCTACGGGGCGTACGCCGGCGGCGCGCAGGTCGCGCGGGTTGAAGCCGGCGGCGTGCCGAGTGAGGACGTCGATCTCGTCCTGGCGGGACGGGAGCGGAACCGTCAGTTTGAGCAGAAAACGGTCCAGTTGCGCTTCCGGCAGGGGATATGTGCCCTCGTACTCGACCGGGTTCTGGGTCGCGGCGACCAGGAACGGGTCCGGGAGGGGGCGGGGAGTGCCGTCGACCGTGACCTGGCGCTCCTCCATGGCCTCCAGGAGGGAGGACTGGGTCTTCGGCGGGGTGCGGTTGATCTCGTCCGCGAGGAGGAGGTTGGTGAAGACCGGGCCGGGCTGGAAGGAGAACTCGGCGGTGCGGGTGTCGTAGACGAGAGAGCCGGTGACGTCGCTCGGCATCAGGTCCGGGGTGAACTGGACGCGCTTGGTGTCCAACTCGAGTGCGGACGCGAGGGCGCGGACGAGCAACGTTTTGGCGACCCCGGGGACTCCTTCCAGCAGGACGTGCCCGCGGCAGAGGAGGGCGACGACGAGGCCGGTCACGGCGGGGTCCTGGCCGACCACGGCTTTGGCGATCTCGGCGCGCAGGGCCTCCAGGGAGGCACGGGCGGAGCCCGGGTCCCCGGTGGTCCCGGCGTTGTCAGTGGTCGGGTCCATCATGAACGGCGTACCTCTCTTTCGAGGGCGTCGAGTTGGTCGGTGAGGGCGATGAGGGCCGTGTCGTCGCTGGGCGGCGGGCCGAAGAGGAGGACGTGCAGGGTCTGTCCGTCGCCATGGAGGTGGGTGGACAGGGCGGGGAGCAGGGCCTCGGGCGCGTGCGCCCGGGAGACGGGGACACCCACGAGAGGGGCGAGGCGCGTGCGGGTGGTGGAGCGAAGAGCGGCGGCCGCGCGGTCACGGGCGTTGGCCTTGCGGTAGAGGCGGGCGCGGCCTTCGACGGTCTCGGAGGCGCGGATCGCGACGGGGAGTTTCTCGGGCACCAGGGGGCCCAGTCGACGTGCCCGCCAGAGGGCGGCGATCAGACCCGCGACGAACAGTTGCAGGGTGCCCCAGAGCCAGCCCGAGGGGAGCAGGTCGAAGAAGCTGCGGTCGCCGGTGTCGGTGGCGGAGTCGTCGGAGAGAGAGGGGAGGTACCAGACCAGATGGGGGCGCGAGCCGAGGAGTTGGAGGGCGAGGGAGGCGTTGCCCTGCTCGTCGAGGCGGTCGTTGTAGAGGATGTCGGGAGCGCCGATGACGACGGTGTCGCCGCCCCCTTCGGCCGCCGGGAGGCGTACGAGGCTGGGCAGACCGCTCTCGGGGTAGCAGGTGTCGGCGTCGCGGGTGGTGACCTGGTAGCGGACGCCGCCGAGGTCGGCGGTGCCCGCACGGCGCGCGGCGGGCAGGTCGCAGCGGGGCGCGAGTGTGGAGTCGAAGCTCGGGGCGGGGTCGGCCGTGACGCCGGGGGCGAGGGTGCCGACGGACGGGGTGCCGGGGGCGACGAGGACCGTACGGCCGCCGGACGAGACGGTCGCCGTGCGCAGGCGGCGCTGCTGGGACTCGGTGAGCAGGTCCGGGACGGCGATCAGGAGAGTCGTGTCGGGGGCCGCGGCGGCGGTCGCCTCGTCGAGGGTGGTGACCACGCGCGTGGACACGCCGTTGTCGTCGAGGAGTTGTTCGATCGCGCGGCTGCCGTTGGGGTCGGCGGATCGCGGGTCGAGGCGGCCGTGCTCGGCGCCGGAGCGGATGACCGCGATGACGATCGCCGCGGTCAGGAGGATCACGAAGGCGATGACGACACCTCGTGCGTGACCCCACAGTTGACGGGCGGTGGGCGAGGCCGAGGTGTTCGGGAGCGTGGCCCCGGTGGTCATTCGGCGGCCCCCTGGCGGCTGTGGTGGGCCGTGCTCGTCGTGCTGTCGGCGCTGCTGCCGGCCAGGGCGGGCTTGGCGCGCTCCAGGTCGTCGTCGAGGGCGGCGAGGTGGCGGTACGTTCCTCCGGCCGCGGCTCGGCCGCCGTATGTGACGTCGTCGAAGTCCCGGGCGGCGGTGCGGAGTCGGTCCGCGTGGGCGGGAAGTACACGGCCGGCTTCGGAGGCGGCCTCGTCGGCGGTGCGGCCCGGGCGCACATCGAGGAGGGCGCGTTCCTCCAGGGAGCGGACCACCGCGCGCATGCGTTCCTGGACGGCCTGGTTCCAGTGGCCCTGGGCGGCCTGTGCCTCGGCTGCCGCGCGGTGTTCGGCGGCGCTGCGGGGGCGGTCGTCGAAGAGGCGGGCGGAGGAGACGGGGGTGCGGTGCGGGGTGCCGAGGCGCCACCACAGGGCGCCGACGAGGGCCAGGACCGCCAGGACGATGACGACGAGGCCGATCGCGCCGCCGGGGGTGGCGGCGGAGGCCGTTTCGAACAGCTTGTCGATCCAGTCCCAGAAGGCGTCCATGGCGCGCTCGTACCAACTGGGGTCGTTCTCGTGGTACATGCCCTTGGACAGCTCGCGCCGGGCCGCCTCCCGCGCGGGGTCGCGCGGGAGGGTGACCGGTGGTTCGTCCGCCGAGCGCCAGCCGATGGGGACGGCGGTCAGAACTCCCCCCGAGAGTCTCACCGCATCAGCTCCCGGGAGTGGCGGCGGAGGCGTTGCCGCCGTAGTCCTGGACGCCGGCGGCGCGGGCCAGTTCGAGGTCGAGGGCCTCGCGGCGGATGCGCTGGTCGATGTAGAGGAGCACGGTGACGCCGGCGCTGATCGGGAAGGTGATCGTGGAGCCGATGATCGAGCCGACGCCGCTGATGACGAGGTACGTCCAGCCGAGTTCGGTGGCGCCGGTGAGGAGGCCGGAGAAGCCCTCGCCGTCCATGGCCGTGCCGAGGACGGCGAAGGGGATCACGACGATCGACGCGACGACGTAGGCGATGATCGCGCCCAGCAGCTGGATGCCGAGGACGCGCCACCAGGAGCCGCGCACCAGCTTGACGGAGCGGCCCAGGGACTTGCGGACGCCCTGCTTCTCCAGCATCAGCGCGGGCGAGGCGAGCGAGAAGCGGATCACCAGCCACACGGTGAGGACGAAGCCGCCGAGTCCGCCGAACACGGCGAGCACCACGCCCGCGCCTTCCGCGCCCCCGGCGACGAGGAGGATGCCGGGCAGGATGCCGACGGTCATGATCACCACGGCGATCAGGGGCAGCAGGAGGGTGAGGCCGCCGAGCCTGAGGAGCTGCGGGCGGGCGTCCCGCCAGGCCTCGCCGGTGGTCACCTTCTTGCCGAGGACGGCTCGGCTGGTCACGGTCGTGAGCAGGGCCGTCGCGATGATGGTGCCGAGCAGGGAGATCACCAGGACGGCGGAGGTGCTCAGCAGGGTCTCGCCGAGGGCGCGGCTCAGCTCGCCGGGAGTGGCGGTGGGGTCGTTGAGGACGTCGGCGTTCGCGGCGTCGTTGAGGACGAGGCCCTGGAGCAGGATGACCGCGATCTGGGTGACGACGGCGACGGTCAGGGAGATCCCGAGGACCGTGCGCCAGTGGGTGCGCATGGTGGACACCGCGCCGTCGAGGATCTCACCGACGCCGAGGGGGCGCAGCGGGATCACACCGGGCTTGGCCGCGGGCGGGGGGCCGCCCCATCCGCCGCCCCAGCCGGGGGTGCCGTGGCCGGGATGGCCGCCGGGGGCTCCGTAGGCGCCGGGCGGGCCGTAGCCGCCGGGGCCGGGGTACGGGCCGCCGGGGTGGCCGCCCCAGCCCGGGGTGGGCTGCGGTGGTGGCGGGGTCTGGCCGGGGCCCTGCGGGTTCGGGTTGCTCCACTGGGCGGGCGGGGGCTGCTCCTTGGACCACTTGGACGGCGGCTGCGTCTGGTCCGCGCCGCTCTGGTCGGCCGGCTGCGGGGTGTCCTGCCGGCCCGAGTCCTGACCGTCCGAGGGGGTCGATCCGGGCGAGGCCCAGCCCGGAGTGTCCTTCATCGTCGCTCCTTCACGGTGCTCGTCCGCGGTCGCGGCGGCAGGTTGGCGCCCATCGTGCCACGCGGTGTCCAGGAAGGGACGGGGGGCCGTACGGGCTGCGCACCTTCAATTGTCCGTCGGATACGGGGCAGACTGGCCGCATGGCTGATCAGTACGCGCGAACCGGCGACGACACCCGGCCGACCGAGACCCCTGCGATCCGATGGGAGGAGCCACCCGAAGGCCCTGTCGTGGTCCTGCTGGACCAGACGAGACTGCCGGCCGAAGAGGTCGAGCTGGTGTGCACGGACGCGTCCGCGCTGGTCGAGGCGATACGTTCGCTCGCCGTGCGCGGGGCGCCGCTGCTGGGCATCGCCGGGGCGTACGGCGTCGCGCTCGCCGCCGCGCGGGGCTTCGCCGTCGAGGAGGCCGCCGAGGCGCTGGCCGGTGCTCGGCCGACCGCGGTGAACCTCTCCGTCGGGGTGCGGCGCGCGCAGGGCGCGTACCGGGCCGAGCTCGGTCGGACCGGTGACCAGAAGCTGGCCGCGGGTGCCGCGCTCGCCGCCGCGCGGGCGTTGCACCGGGAGGACGCCGAGGCCAGCGCCCGGATGGCGGGGCACGGGCTGGCGCTGCTCGACGAGCTGCTGCCGGGCGGCGGGCACCGGGTGCTCACGCACTGCAACACCGGGGCGCTGGTGTCGGGCGGTGAGGGCACGGCGTTCGCGGTGGCGCTGGCGGCGCACCGGGTGGGGCGGCTGCGCAGGCTGTGGGTCGACGAGACGCGGCCGCTGTTGCAGGGCGCCCGGCTCACGGCGTACGAGGCGGCGCGCAACGGGATGGCGTACACCTTGCTCACGGACAACGCGGCGGGCTCGCTGTTCGCGGCCGGGGAGGTCGACGCGGTGCTGGTGGGGGCCGACCGGATCGCCGCCGACGGTTCGGTGGCGAACAAGGTGGGGACCTATCCGCTCGCGGTGCTCGCTCGGTACCACCATGTGCCGTTCATCGTGGTGGCGCCGGTCACGACCGTGGATCCGGACACCCCGGACGGGGCGTCCATCGAGGTGGAGCAGCGCGCGGGTCATGAGGTGACGGAGATCACAGCACCTCAGGTGCCGGTGGCGGGAGCGGAGGCGGGAGGCGGTATCCCGGTGGCACCCCTGGGGACGCAGGCGTACAACCCGGCGTTCGATGTGACACCGCCGGAGTTGGTGACGGCGATCGTCACCGAGGAGGGGGCTGTGTCGCCGGTGACGGCTGGCGCGCTTGCGGAGCTGTGTGACAGGTCACGACAGGTAACGATTTAGTTAATGGGATGATGTCGTTTATGAAGGGACGAGTCCTTGTCGTCGACGACGACACCGCACTGGCCGAGATGCTCGGCATCGTGCTGCGTGGTGAAGGTTTTGAGCCGTCTTTCGTAGCCGACGGCGACAAGGCGCTGGCCGCGTTCCGTGAGGTCAAACCTGATCTGGTGCTGCTCGATCTGATGCTGCCGGGCCGGGACGGGATCGAGGTGTGCCGCCTGATCAGGGCGGAGTCCGGGGTGCCGATCGTGATGCTCACGGCGAAGAGCGACACCGTGGATGTGGTCGTGGGCCTGGAGTCGGGCGCGGACGACTACATCGTGAAGCCGTTCAAGCCGAAGGAGCTGGTGGCCCGGATCCGGGCGCGGCTGCGGAGGTCGGAGGAGCCGGCGCCGGAGCAGCTCGCCATAGGAGACCTGGTCATCGACGTGGCGGGGCACTCCGTGAAGCGGGACGGGCAGTCGATCGCGCTGACGCCGCTGGAGTTCGATCTTCTGGTGGCGCTGGCGCGGAAGCCGTGGCAGGTGTTCACTCGAGAGGTCCTGCTGGAGCAGGTCTGGGGGTACCGCCATGCGGCGGACACCCGTCTGGTGAATGTTCATGTGCAGCGGCTGCGTTCCAAGGTCGAGAAGGACCCGGAGCGGCCGGAGATCGTGGTGACTGTCCGTGGTGTCGGATACAAGGCAGGACCCAGCTGACATGCCCGGGGACAGCGCCGCTTCGGCGCCCGGTCAGTCCGGGACCCGCACGGAGCGGCCTGTCGGCCGGAAGGCGTCGGGTTCCCGCTGGGGGCGTCTTCTCGAGGGCGGGCTGCTGCATGGCGGAGTCCAGGGCAGCCCGGTCCTGAGGCTCTTCATGCGCTGGGTGCGCCGTCCGCTGCTGCCCGTGATGCGGCTGTGGCGGCGCAACATCCAGCTCAGGATCGTCGTCACGACCCTGCTGATGTCGCTCAGCGTGGTGCTCCTGCTGGGCTTCGTCGTCATCGGCCAGGTGCGCAACGGGCTGCTGGACGCCAAGGTCAAGGCCTCGCAGAGCCAGGCCACCGGCGGGTTCACGGTGGCCCAGCAGCGGTCCGACAGCGCGGCGAGCGCGGCGGGGAACGAGAGCACGGACAACGGCGACCGGGTGCAGAACGTCGTCGAGTGGACGACCAACCTGGTGAAGTCGCTGTCCAGCGGCGGCCAGGGAGCGTTCGACGTCGTGTCGCTCAGCCCGGCCTCCGCGGACGGCGAGACCGGTGGGCTCGGGCCGCGTGTCTCCGGCGGAGTGGCCTGGGACCTCAGCGTGCCCGTGGCGTTGCGCGATCGCGTCGACGACGGCACCAGCGCCGTCCAGAGCTACACGCGGATCTTCTACACCAACGGCCAGGAGTCGCAGCCGGCGCTGATCATCGGCAAGCAGATCAACGCCCCTAACGGCAAGCCGTTCCAGCTGTACTACCTCTTCCCGCTCACCCAGGAGGAGAAGTCCCTCAGCCTGGTCAAGGGCACGCTGGCGACGGCGGGGCTGTTCGTCGTCGTCCTGCTCGGGGCCATCGCCTGGCTCGTGGTGCGTCAGGTCGTCACGCCCGTGCGGATGGCGGCGGGGATCGCCGAACGGTTGTCCGCCGGGCGCCTGCAGGAGCGGATGAAGGTCAGCGGCGAGGACGACATCGCGCGTCTCGGTGAGGCCTTCAACAAGATGGCGCAGAACCTGCAGCTGAAGATCAGCCAGCTGGAGGACCTGTCGCGGATGCAGCGCCGGTTCGTCTCCGACGTGTCGCACGAGCTGCGCACCCCGCTGACGACCGTACGGATGGCGGCGGACGTCATCCATGACGCGCGCGTGGACTTCGACCCGGTGACCGCGCGGTCCGCCGAGCTGCTCGCCGACCAGCTGGACCGGTTCGAGTCGCTGCTCGCGGACCTGCTGGAGATCAGCCGGTTCGACGCGGGAGCGGCGGCTCTGGAGGCCGAGCCGATAGACCTGCGCGAGGTCGTGCGGAAGGTCGTCAGCGGGGCCGAGCCGCTCGCCGAGCGCAAGGGGACGCGGATACGGGTCCTCGGCGACCAGCAGCCCGTCGTCGCCGAGGCCGACGCCCGGCGGGTGGAGCGGGTGCTGCGGAACCTCGTGGTCAACGCGGTGGAGCACGGCGAGGGCAAGGACGTCGTGGTCAAGCTGGCGGCGGCGGGAGGAGCGGTCGCGGTCGCGGTGCGCGACTACGGCGTGGGGCTCAAGCCGGGCGAGGCCACGCGGGTCTTCAGCCGTTTCTGGCGGGCCGACCCGGCACGCGCGCGTACCACCGGCGGCACGGGACTGGGTCTGTCCATCGCCCTGGAGGACGCCCGTCTGCACGGTGGCTGGCTCCAGGCGTGGGGCGAGCCCGGTGGCGGGTCCCAGTTCCGGCTGACCCTGCCGCGGACGGCGGACGAGCCGCTGCGCGGCTCCCCGATACCCCTGGAACCGAAGGACTCCCGGCGTGGCCGCGGTGCCGGCGACGGTGCTGTGCGGCGCGGCGGCGGCAAGCTCGCCACGGTGCCGGTGCAGGCGGGGGAGCGCGGGGTCACCAGGGCGCCCATAGGGCCGCTGCCCGGCGGTGGTCAGGTGCCCACGGCCGATCCGACGGCGCTGCCCGGCAACGGCGCCCGCGTGGTGTCCCGGCCCGGCGTGTCGCCCCCGGCGCCGCCCGCGCAGCGGAACGGCGAGGACGCCGGGCAGGCGGAGGAACGGCTCTCCGAGGCCGGCTCCGGGCAGCAGCAGGAGAAGCAGGGGGAGGCATTCCGTGGGCGCTGACCGCGCGAAACGCGGCCGTGGGCGTCCGATGCGGGCGACGGCGTACGTCGGCATCGGTGCCGTACTGCTGGCGGGGTGCGCCTCGATGCCGGACAACGGGGACATGCGCGAGGTCGAGTCGACCCCGCGGCAGGACACGCAGGTGCGGGTCTTCGCGCTGCCGCCCGCCGAGGACGCCCAGCCCCTGGAGATCGTGCAGGGTTTCCTGGAGGCCCTGACCAGCGACGACCCCAACTACGAGACGGCCCGCAAGTACCTGACCGGTGGCGCGCTGAAGACGTGGGACCCGGGCAGGTCGACCACGGTCCTCGTGGAGGCGCCGACCCCGTTCACGAAGGTCACGGGGAGCGAGCCGGACAGCACCTCGTACCGGTACGAGCTGAGCGGCGAGAAGGTCGCCCGCGTGGACGGGCAGCACGCGTACACACCGGCCAGCGGCGAGTACGAGGAGACCGTGCACCTCACGAAGGTGAAGGTGAAGGACAAGGAGCAGTGGCGCATCGACAAGCTGCCACAGGGCGTGATGCTCGGCAGGTCCGACTTCGAGCGCAACTACAAGTCGATCAACAAGTACTACTTCACCACCGCCGCGCAGTCCGGTGAGGCCGGCAGGGTCGCCGACCCGGTGTACGTGCGCAGCCAGGTCGACCCGGTGACGCAGATCGTGCGGGACCTGCTGAACGGCCCCACCCGCTGGCTGAACTGGGTCGCGCGGACCAGCTTCCCCTCGGGTACGGCGCTGCGGAAGGGCACCGCCCATCTGACGCCCGACGAGCAGAACAGGCTGGTCGTGCCGCTCAACGCGAAGGCCGACCGGGTCTCGGCGAGCCGGTGCCAGGAGATGGCCGAGCAACTGCTGTTCACGCTTCAGGACTACATGCCCAACGGCATTGACGAGGTGGAGCTGCAGGGGTCGACCGGGGCGCAGCTGTGTGCGTTCCGAGAGGACGTGACCGACACAAACGCGGCGAACCGGCCCGGCAAGGGCATCGAGTACGAGTACTTCATCGACGGCGAGCACCGGCTCGTACGGCTGTCCGCCGGGGAGAGCACGCCGGCTCCCGTGCCGGGCGACCTCGGTGAGGGGGCGAAGCAGCTGCGGTCGGCCGCCGTGTCGCGCGACCAGGAGCGGGCGGCCGGGGTGTCGGCCGACGGGAGCGAGCTGTACGTGGCGCCGCTGACGTCGGGCGGCGCCATCGGCGACCCCGTGCTGCGCAGCGCGGGTGCCACCGCCAAGGACCGGCTGACAACGCCCAGTTGGGACGGCCGCGGCGACCTGTGGGTGGCCGACCGCGATCCCGAGAAGCCGCGCCTGCTGGTCCTCGCGGACGGCAAGGGCGAGCCGCTGGAGGTGCGGACGACGGGGCTCGACGGACGTATCGAGGCGGTGCGCGTGGCCGCCGACGGGGTACGGGCGGCGCTGATCGTGGAGAAGGACGGCAAGAGGTCGCTGTCCATCGGGCGCGTCGAGCGGGACGCGGACGCGGACGGCACCACCGTCTCCATCGTCGATCCGCGGTCCGTGACACCGGACCTCGAGGACGTCTCGGCCATGTCGTGGGCCGGTGACAGCCGGCTCGTGGTGGTCGGCCGGGAGTCCGGCGGCGTGCAGCAGACGCGGTATGTACAGGTCGACGGCTCCACGTTGCCGGGTCCGGCGCCTTTCGCGTTGACCGGTGTGGAGGAGATCGCGGCGTCCGAGGACGAGAGCGAGCCGCTGGTCGCCCATTCGGCGGACGGCATCGTCCGGCTCGCCCCCGGGGAGCAGTGGCAGACGGTGGTCAAGGAGGGGTCGGCTCCGGTCTATCCGGGGTGAGCCACGGGGCGCCGGACGCAGGCAGCCGATCCCGTTCCGCGGTGTGCTCGGGGCGTTCCGCGGCTGGCGCTAACTCGTGTGGGTGACAAGCGTGTTGGTGAGCGGGGCGTTGTCCACAGGAGGTTTTCCACAGGGGTGGCCCGGGTCCGTGCGCGTTGGCACAGTGGGGGCATGCGGGCGTGGTGGCAGGACCTCACGGATCTGGTGCTGCCGGCCGAGTGCGGAGGCTGTGGGAGGCCTCGCGAGGTGCTCTGCCCGGAGTGCCGCGCCGCCCTGATGGGGGCCGCACCGAGCCGGGTGCGACCGGCGCCGGAACCGGTGGGGCTGCCCGAGGTGCACGCGGCGGCCCCGTACGAGGACGCGGTGCGGGCGGCGCTGCTCGCGCACAAGGAGAGGGGCGCCCTGGCACTCGCCGAACCGCTAGGTACGGCCTTGGCGGGGGCCGTACGGGCCGGGCTGGGCGAGGTGTGGGGCCGGGGCGCCGAGGACTTCCCGCCGGGGCGTGGCGCCTCGTCGGGAGGTGGCGGGAGAGGTCCACGCGGGGACGTGCTGCTCGTTCCGGTGCCGTCCGCGCGGCGGGCGGTGCGGGCGCGAGGCCACGACCCGGCGCGGCGGATCGCGCTCTCGGCGGCCCGGGTGCTGCGGCGCGCCGGGACGCGGGCCCAGGTGCTCGCGGTGCTGCGGCAGCGGCGTGCCGTGGCCGATCAAGCGGGGCTGGACTCCCGGCAGCGGCTGGACAACCTCGCGGGCGCCCTGGAGGTGGCCGCCGGGGGCGTCCCGCTGCTGGGCGGCGGCCGGGTCGTGCTCGTCGACGACCTGATGACCACCGGGGCCTCGCTCGCCGAGGCGGCACGCGCGATCCGGGCGGCGCACGACAGATGGGTGGTGTCGTCGGCGGCAGACGGGAAAGACGCTGGGCGAACGGTTCAGGAGGCGGTCCGGATCCGAGGTGTCAGGGGAATGCACGGGGTCGACCATGCAGGTGAGGGGCTGTGCGCGGCGGTGGTCGCCGCGCCGCCGGATGCTTTCCACATAAACCGGAACTGACGGAGAACTTGCATCGTTGCAGGTAATGAGAGGGTCAATTCACCTGAACGGAGGTACGTCTCGGTAGAGGGTGACGACATCCGTCCGGGCGAGATATGTTCGGTTGTGAGGGAATGGCCCCGGCCGTTCACCACATATCCGGATGCCGTACTGCGGGTTTTCTGCAATCACCCGCAGCGATGGGGTGGAGATCTTGTCCACGGGGGAGGAGGAGGTGGAGTCACCGAGTCCGCGGTTCCGGAAGTAGCCGGAACCTGGTGCACAAGGGAGATGCTCCGCCAGTGGAGCGGAGCGATCCGGGAACGGAGTTCTGCGTGGACATCGTCGTCAAGGGCCGCAAGACCGAGGTGCCCGAGCGGTTCCGCAAGCACGTGGCCGAGAAGCTGAAACTGGAGAAGATCCAGAAGCTCGACGGCAAGGTGATCAGCCTCGACGTCGAGGTGTCCAAGGAGCCCAACCCCCGACAGGCCGACCGCAGTGACCGAGTGGAGATCACGCTCCGCTCCCGCGGACCGGTGATCCGGGCGGAGGCAGCGGCGAGCGATCCGTATGCGGCGCTCGACCTGGCGGCGGACAAGCTCGAGGCCCGGCTGCGCAAGCAGCACGACAAGCGTTACACGCGCAGGGGCGCGCGCAGGCTCACGGCCGCGGAGGTCGCCGACCACGTTCCGGGCGTGGCGACCCTCAACGGCAACGGATATGTCGTCGAGGAGGAAGAGGCCGACGGCGTACCCACCAAGCGGATCGGCTCGCTCGAAGTGAAGGGCGAAGGCCCCCTCGTCGTCCGCGAGAAGACCCACGTCGCGTCCCCGATGAGCCTCGACCAGGCGCTCTACGAGATGGAGCTGGTCGGGCACGACTTCTATCTGTTCGTCGACTCCGAGACCAAGGAACCGAGCGTCGTCTACCGTCGGCACGCCTACGACTACGGCGTCATCCACCTCAGCACGGACCCGATGGTCGCAGAGGCGCACTCGAACGCGGCGGGCGGCACGCTCGGCGGCTGACCGCGCCGGGTGACAGCGGAGCCGGTGCCCCTGGAGCGCGCGTGCGCCCCCAGGGGCACCGGTGTGCGACCCCCAGAGGCCCGCTCTGTCACCGCACTGTCGCCCCGGCATGAAATCATGGCCGAACCGGCCCCAACCGGCGGGTCGTTGCCTTGGGTTGGCGATGGCACAGAAACACAGGCCACGGCCTTCAGGGGGAGGAACGATGGCGGACAGCAGCTTCGGACCGATGCGAGACGCGGCGGCCGACGAGGGTTCCGTCGGCATGGGCCCCGCGGCGGGCTCCCGCAAGGAGCCCATCAGGGTCCTTGTCGTCGACGATCACGCGCTCTTCCGCCGCGGTCTGGAGATCGTGCTGGCCGCCGAGGAGGACATCCAGGTCGTCGGCGAGGCCGGCGACGGGGCCGAGGCGGTCGACAAGGCGGCCGATCTGCTCCCCGACATCGTGCTGATGGACGTCCGCATGCCCAAGCGCGGAGGGATCGAGGCGTGCACCTCCATCAAGGAGGTGGCCCCCAGCGCGAAGATCATCATGCTGACGATCAGCGACGAGGAGGCCGACCTCTACGACGCGATCAAGGCCGGGGCGACGGGCTACCTCCTGAAGGAGATCTCCACCGACGAGGTGGCCACCGCGATCCGCGCCGTCGCCGACGGGCAGTCGCAGATCAGCCCGTCCATGGCGTCGAAGCTGCTCACCGAGTTCAAGTCGATGATCCAGCGGACCGACGAGCGCCGGCTCGTGCCGGCGCCGCGGCTGACGGACCGGGAGCTGGAAGTCCTCAAACTCGTGGCCACCGGGATGAACAACCGGGACATCGCCAAGGAGTTGTTCATCTCCGAGAACACCGTGAAGAACCACGTGCGGAACATCCTGGAGAAGCTGCAGCTGCACTCCAGGATGGAGGCCGTGGTGTACGCGATGCGGGAGAAGATCCTCGAGATCCGCTGACCCCGGGTCAGTCCAGGGCGCGGGTGAGTTCCCCGACCAGCCGGTCGCGGAGCTCGGGGGCGTCCACCCGCTCCACACGGACGTTCGTGCAGTCCACCCAACTCGCCGCCTCCAGCAGGGCCTGGGCGACCGCCGGGACCGCCTTCGGGCCGTTCAGAGTGACCTGCTTGGCGACCAGGGTGCGGCCGTCACGGGCCGGGTCGACACGACCCACGAGCTGACCGCCGGCCAGGACCGGCATCGCGAAGTAGCCGTACACCCGCTTCTGCTTGGGGACGTAGGCCTCCAGACGGTGGGTGAAACCGAAGACGCGTTCCGTGCGGGCCCGCTCCCAGATCAGGGAGTCGAAGGGGGACAGGAGCGTCGTGCGGTGGCGGCCGCGCACTGGTGTGGCCAGGGCCGCCGGATCGGCCCAGGCGGGCTTGGCCCACCCCTCCACCGTCACCGGGACCAGGCCAGAGTCGGCGACCACCGCGTCGAACTGCTCGCCCTTGAGGCGGTGGTAGTCGGCGATGTCCGCGCGCGTGCCCACCCCCAGGGCCTGACCGGCCAGGCGGACCAGTCGGCGCAGGCACTCGGTGTCGTCCAACTCGTCATGGAGCAGCTCGGTGGGGACGGCGCGCTCGGCGAGGTCGTACACCCGCTTCCAGCCGCGGCGCTCCACACAGACCACCTCGCCGTACATCAGGGCCCGTTCGACGGCGACCTTCTCGCCGGACCAGTCCCACCACTCGCTGGTGCGCTTCGCGCCGCCCAGTTCCGTGGCGGTGAGGGGGCCCTCGTCGCGGAGCTGTTTGATGACGCGGTCGTAGGCGCCGTCGGGCAGTTCATGCCCCCACTGGGGGCGGGCGCGGTAGGCGCGGCGGCGGAACGCGAAGTGGGGCCACTCCTCGATGGGGAGGATGCAGGCGGCGTGGGACCAGTACTCGAAGGCGTGCGGGCGCGCCGGGGCGCCGTCGGGGGCGGTGGCCCAGTACGCCCTGTCGACCGTGGTGCGGCCTATGGCGCCGAGACGGGCGTACGGGACGAGCTCGTGGGAGCGGGCGAGGACCGAGATGGTGTCGAGCTGGACCGCGCCCAGGTGGCGGAGCACACCGCGGACGCCGGCCCTGCGGTCGGGGGCGCCGAGGAAACCCTGGGCCCGCAGGGCGATGCGGCGGGCCTCGTCCGCGGTGAGTTCGGTCGTGGGGGGCGGCAGGGGTGTCATGGTCCGCAGGGTAGGCCAGGGCACTGACATTGATGCTGATACTCAGGTTCCGGTGGCCGTGACTCGGGCACTGACTGACGTCCTGCTGGGCTGTCCTGCGGCTGTTCTGTCCGGCTGTAAGCGGGGCTGGGCTGGGAGAACCAGCGGTGGGACGCGGCGTGACCGGGGCGGCCGGGCGTCAGCGCGGGGCCGGTAGGTAGGGGGACCTGGAGGGGAGGCTCAGGTCGGAGGGCAGGAGGGAGCCCACCCAGCAGTCGCGGAGGGTGCCGTTGTTGTTGAGGGCGGAGCGGAGGGTGCCCTCCACGGTGAAGCCGGTGTTCTCGGCGACCGCGCGGGACGCGGTGTTGCCGACCTCGGCGCGCCATTCGAGGCGGTCGACGGCGAGCGCGGTGAACGCCCAGCGGGCGGCGACCCGGGTCGCCTCGGTGACGTAGCCGTTGCGGCGGTGCTCCTTGGCCGTCCAGAAGCCGATCTCGGCGGTGCCGGGCGACCGCATGGTGATGCCGAGCATGCCCGTCAGCACCCCGGAGGGAAGGAAGACCCCGAAGGTGAACATGGAGGCGTTGACCCAGCCCTCGGGGACCGCGTGCTCCACGAAGGCCACCGCGTGCTCGCGCAGATACGGCGAGGGGATCGTGGTCCAGCGCTGGATGTCCGGGTCCTGCGCGGCGGCGTACACCGTGTCGGTGTCGCGCGCGTCCACGGTGCGCAGCAGCAGGCGCTCGGTGGTCAGGGTGACGGGGTCCATCGGGCGATTGTGCTCGGGGCGGCGGAAGGGCGCCATCTCATTTGCGCCCGTTCCGTGAACGGGCCCGTGACGCGGGACGGGCGAGGCGGTCACAATTCGTGCATTTCGTGGGCGGAACGCGGCACCATCGGCTACGCCCGCCCGTTGTCCTAGTGGCTGTCGGGGCCAGACCTCCCGGCACGGCGGGGTCCTCGCTTACGATGGCCGTTGCTCAAGCTGTGATTTGAATCTGTCATTGAAACCGACCGTCCCAGGCCCGACCGGCAAGGAGACAAACCCCCGTGTCCGTCCTCTCGAAGATCATGCGTGCAGGCGAAGGCAAGATCCTGCGCAAGCTGCACCGCATCGCGGACCAGGTCAACTCCATCGAAGAGGACTTCGTCGACCTCTCCGACGCCGAGCTGCGGGCCCTCACCGATGAGTACAAGCAGCGGTACGCCGACGGTGAGAGCCTGGACGACCTGCTCCCCGAGGCGTTCGCCACCGTCCGCGAGGCCGCCAAGCGCGCTCTCGGCCAGCGTCACTACGACGTGCAGATCATGGGTGGCGCCGCCCTCCACCTCGGCTACGTGGCCGAGATGAAGACCGGTGAGGGCAAGACCCTCGTCGGCACCCTGCCCGCGTATCTGAACGCGCTGTCCGGCAAGGGCGTCCACCTCATCACGGTCAACGACTACCTGGCCGAGCGCGACTCCGAGATGATGGGGCGCGTCCACAAGTTCCTGGGCCTGACCGTCGGCTGCATCCTCGCCAACATGACGCCGGCCCAGCGTCGCGAGCAGTACAACTGCGACATCACGTACGGCACGAACAACGAGTTCGGCTTCGACTACCTCCGCGACAACATGGCGTGGTCCAAGGACGAGCTCGTCCAGCGCGGCCACAACTTCGCGATCGTCGACGAGGTCGACTCCATCCTCGTCGACGAGGCCCGTACGCCGCTGATCATCTCCGGTCCCGCCGACCAGGCCACCAAGTGGTACGGCGACTTCGCCAAGCTGGTGACGCGCCTGAAGAAGGGCGAGCCCGGCAACCCCCTCAAGGGCATCGAGGAGACCGGCGACTACGAGGTCGACGAGAAGAAGCGCACGGTCGCCATCCACGAGTCAGGTGTCGCCAAGGTCGAGGACTGGCTGGGCATCGACAACCTCTACGAGTCGGTCAACACGCCGCTGGTGGGCTACCTGAACAACGCCATCAAGGCGAAGGAGCTCTTCAAGAAGGACAAGGACTACGTCGTCATCGACGGCGAGGTCATGATCGTGGACGAGCACACCGGCCGTATCCTCGCCGGCCGCCGCTACAACGAGGGCATGCACCAGGCGATCGAGGCGAAGGAAGGGGTGCCGATCAAGGACGAGAACCAGACGCTCGCCACGATCACCCTCCAGAACTTCTTCCGCCTCTACAAGCGCCACGACCACAACGGCAAGGAGCAGCCCGGCCTGTCCGGCATGACCGGTACGGCCATGACCGAGGCCGCCGAGTTCCACCAGATCTACAAGCTCGGCGTGGTCCCGATCCCGACGAACCGGCCGATGGTCCGCAAGGACCAGTCCGACCTGATCTACCGCACCGAGGTCGCCAAGTTCGAGGCGGTCGTCGACGACATCGTCGAGAAGCACGAGAAGGGCCAGCCGATCCTCGTCGGTACGACGTCGGTCGAGAAGTCCGAGTACCTCTCCCAGCAGCTCAGCAAGCGCGGTGTCCAGCACGAGGTGCTGAACGCCAAGCAGCACGACCGCGAGGCGATCATCGTCGCCCAGGCCGGCCGCAAGGGCGCCGTGACCGTGGCCACCAACATGGCCGGCCGCGGTACGGACATCAAGCTCGGCGGCAACCCCGAGGACCTCGCCGAGGCGGAGCTGCGCCAGCGCGGGCTCGACCCCGAGGAGCACATCGAGGAGTGGGCCGCGGCCCTGCCCGAGGCCCTCGCGAAGGCCGAGGCGGCGGTCAAGGCGGAGAAGGAGGAGGTCGAGGCCCTCGGCGGTCTCTACGTCCTCGGCACCGAGCGGCACGAGTCCCGCCGTATCGACAACCAGCTGCGCGGTCGTTCCGGCCGTCAGGGCGACCCGGGCGAGTCCCGCTTCTACCTCTCCCTCGGTGACGACCTGATGCGCCTGTTCAAGGCGCAGATGGTCGAGCGTGTGATGTCCATGGCGAACGTGCCGGACGACGTGCCGATCGAGAACAAGATGGTCACCCGCGCGATCGCGTCCGCCCAGTCGCAGGTCGAGCAGCAGAACTTCGAGACCCGGAAGAACGTCCTCAAGTACGACGAGGTCCTCAACCGGCAGCGCGAGGTCATCTACGGCGAGCGCCGCCGCGTCCTGGAGGGCGAGGACCTGCACGAGCAGATCCAGCACTTCATGGACGACACGATCGACGCGTACATCGCCGCGGAGACCGCCGAGGGCTTCGCCGAGGAGTGGGACCTCGACCGGCTGTGGGGCGCGTTCAAGCAGCTCTACCCGGTGAAGGTCACCATCGAGGAGCTGGAGGAGGCGGCCGGCGACCGGGCCGGGCTGACCCCCGAGTTCATCGCCGAGTCCATCAAGGACGACATCTACGAGCAGTACCGGGCGCGTGAGGAGCAGCTCGGCTCCGAGATCATGCGTGAGCTGGAGCGCCGGGTGGTCCTCTCCGTCCTGGACCGCAAGTGGCGTGAGCACCTCTACGAGATGGACTACCTCCAGGAGGGCATCGGCCTGCGCGCGATGGCCCAGAAGGACCCGCTGGTCGAGTACCAGCGCGAGGGCTTCGACATGTTCACCGCGATGATGGAGGGCATCAAGGAGGAGTCCGTCGGCTACCTGTTCAACCTGGAGGTCCAGGTCGAGCAGCAGGTCGAGGAGGTCCCGGTCGAGGACGCCAAGCCGTCCCTCGACAAGGGCGACGCGGTGCCGGCCCAGGCGGGTGCGTCGCGGCCGGAGATCCGGGCGAAGGGGCTGGAGGCCCCGCAGCGCCGGGACCGTCTGCACTTCTCCGCGCCGACCGTCGACGGCGAGGGCGGCATCGTCGAGGGTGACCTCCCCGAGGACGAGCCGATCCGCTCCGAGGCCGACGGCCTCACCCGCGCGGAGCGCCGCAAGCAGCAGGGCAGGGCGGGCGGCCGCCGACGCAAGAAGTAGCGGGCCGCTCCGCGGGGAGCGAGGCCGGCGGTACGAGGCCGCGGCGCCGCCCGGCGTACAGGTGAACGGGCGTGGGCCCGTGGCGCCGACGTCGGCGCTTGTGGGCGGTGAGGCGGTAGGCCGCAGACCGTGAGGCAAGGAAGGGCCGGGCATCTTCGGGTGCCCGGCCCTTCTGTGCGCGCGGGGGTGGGTGCGGGTGCGGGTTCGTCGGCGGGTGCGGGTGGTGTGTGGCTTCTCGCGCGGTTCCCCGCGCCCCTGAAGGCTCGGGCCTGCGGCCCGGCCTTCAGCGGGACGGCCCGGTGGACGGGGGTCAGTCGTCCGCGTGGGGGCGCCTGGGGCCGCCCAGTTCCACCGCTGTGCAGCGCCAGCGGTGGTCCGGGCCGTGTTCCAGGCGGAAGGCCATGGCGCTGAGGCGGTCGCCCGCGCCGACGCGGGCGAAGACCTCCAGTGCGCCGGGAGCGGCCACGTAGTAGCCGATGTCGCGGATGACCGGGTCCGCGCCGTGGACGGCGCGCAGGGGGCCTCGTTCGGCGAGCCAGGCCAGTTCGTCGTAGGCGCGGCTCGCGGTGTGGCGCAGCATGCTGTGGACGGGGCGGCGGCCGCTCAGGACGGCCAGGAGGAGGTCCGCGAAGCGGTCGGTGGGGCGGGGCCGCTGGGCGGCGGGAGCGGTGAGGACCTGGGGGAGGAGGGCGGCGGCCGTGTCCCGCGCGGCGGTCGGCACACGGCCGTCGCGTGCCGTGGACCGGCCGCCGCCCGGTGTCGTGCGGGCGGGGGTGCGGCCGGGGCGGCGGGTGTCGTGGCGTACGGGCGGGCGGGTGCCGGGGCGGCGCTGGGTCCTGGTCATGACCTTGTTCATCGGGATCCCGTTCCTCGGAGTCGGTGAGCCGCTGGTACCACTCGGTAACTTCGCGTTGGGGATCTTGTACGAGGCGGGAGGTCGGCGCCGCAAGGAACGGCGGCGAAGCGGCGGAGGACCCGGAATGTTCACCTATCAGAGTGATGAGGGCAGGGTTCCGGCCCGTCGCGGCGGGGGCGGGCCGGGTGAGGCGGTGGGTGCGGTGTGGACGGGGCGGGAGGGGTGGGCGGGGGCTCGAAAGGGGACGCCGCACGTATCCTGAAGGACCGTCGGGACCGACTCCTCGTACCGCCCCGGGTGCCTTCCGGGGTGCGGGAGTGATCCCCGCGGGGTACGGATCGTTCCCGGCGGGGGTGGACCCCTCGTCGGAGCCCTCCGCGGAGCCTTGACAGCGAACACGACTACGAAAGCGGCCTGCCATGCGCGTCTACGTCCCCCTGACCCTTCCCGGGCTCGCCGAGGCGTACAAGACGGGGCAGTTGGGGGAGGGGCCGTTCGTCGCGTACGCCGTCACGCCGGCGCTGCGCGAGTGGTACCTGTCCGACGACATCGAGGAGTTGGAGTACGCCGCCCTGAACCGCGCCGCGCTCGCGTCGTTGCGGCTGGTCGCCGTGGAGCCGGGTGCCGCCCGGCGCCGGGTCGTCGTGGCGGTGGACGTGGCCGACCGGGACGCGGTCGCCGATCCCGACCGGGGGCTCGACCCGACGGCGCTCGGCGAGGTGCGGGTCGCGGGGCCGGTGCCGCTGTCCAAGGCGGCGGCCGTGCACGTCGACTCGGCGGAGGCCGAGGCCGAGGTGGCCGAGGCGGCGGACGCGCTCGGGGCGGCGGACCAGGGCGACGACGACGCCCAGTTCATCGTCGACGGCGCGGACGACCACGAGCTGCTGTGGTACGCGACGCAGGAGATCCCGAACCTTGTGGGGCTCGGGGAGTGACTCCGACGCGGCGCGGCCGGTGATGCGTACGCGTTTGCGGGGTGCGTACTCAAGGTCACGGTGCGTTGTCAGTGGTGAGGGGTAGTTTTTTCGCTATGGGGAAGTACGGCGCTGGGGCGCACATCGTCTGGGACTGGAACGGCACGTTGTTCCATGACAACGAGGCGATCATCGGGGCGACGAACGCGGCGTTCGCCGAGCTGGGGATCGAGCCGCTCACCTTGGAGCGGTACCGGGAGCTGTACTGCGTGCCGGTGCCGAAGTTCTACGAGCGGCTGATCGGGCGGCTGCCCACCGATGAGGAGTGGGACGCCATGGACGCCGTCTTCCATCGGTACTACGCCGAGCACCGGGTCGCGTGCGGGCTCACCGACGGGGTGCCCACGCTGCTCGCCGACTGGCGGTCCGAGGGGCACAGCCAGTCGATCCTCAGCATGTACGTGCACGAGGAACTCGTGCCGCTGGTACGGGGATTCGGGATCGAGCCGCACTTCATCCGGGTCGACGGGCGGCGGGGGCCGTCCGGGGGCAGCAAGGCCGAGCACATGGTGCGGCACCTGCGCAGGCTCGTCGGGGTGGAGCCGGAGCGGACCGTCGTGATCGGGGACGCCGCGGACGACGCCGTCGCCGCCCGGCACGTCGGGGCGCGGGCCGTCCTCTACACCGGGGGGTCCCACAGCCGGGCGAGTCTGGAGACCGTGCCCGGGGTGCCCGTGGTGGACACCTTGGAGGAGGCCGTCATGGAGGCCGAGCGGCTGGCGGCGTAGCGCGTCGCCGACCCGGACGACCACCGACCCAGGGCGCCACCGGTTCGGATGAGCGCCCGCTCGGCGCCCCCGGCTCCTGCCCCCCGTCACCCTCAGGTCGCCGGGGCCTTCGTCCGCAGGACCTTCAGGAACTCGCGCATCCAGCTCGGGTGGTCCGGCCACGCGCGCGCGGAGACCAGGGTGCCGTCGATCACGGTCTCGGTGTCCTGGAAGGTCGCCCCCGCCGACTGCATGTCGAGCTCCAGCGCGGGGTACGCCGTGACGCGGCGCCCGTGGAGCGCGTCCACGGCGGCGGTGAGCAGCGGCCCGTGGCAGATCTGGGCGACCGGCTTGTCCGTGTCGAAGAACGACTTGAGGATCTTGCGCAGCTCCGGGTCGTTGCGGAGGTACTCCGGGGCCCGGCCGCCGGGGATGACGAGGGCGACGTACTGGCCGGGGTCGACCTCGGAGAAGGCCAGGTCCGCCGGCCACGTGTACCCCGGTTTCTCCGTGTAGGTGTCGTAACCGGGCTCGAAGTCATGGACGACGAAGCGGAGCTGCTTGCGGCTGGGGGCGGCGATGTGGACCTCGTAGCCCTCTTCCCGCAGGCGCTGGTAGGGGTACAGGACCTCCAGTGACTCGGCCGCGTCACCGGTGATGATGAGGATCTTGGCTGTCATGGCGGGTTCCCCTCGGCCTCGTGGTGGTTCGTCTCGTCGGGGTGTCCTGGGCAACGTGCATCCAGGGTGGGGGTGTGAACTGTTCAGGGTTGACTGCGCACAAGCATGCTCTGCCGCGTATCAATGAGTGCCCGGACTGCTTCCCGCGTGGCCTCATGGGGGTGAACGAAGGTTCTTCGGTCGAATATGTGACCTTCGCCCGTGTGGGTCGTTGAGGAGCGTGGTGAGGGTTCGGCCGGTGCAGGGACGCTGGGCGTGATCGGGGATGGGTGGGTTGCGGGAGTTGGCGGCGACCTTCGTCGCCGTGGGCCCGTCGGGTGTGGCGGTGCGTAACCGGCTCAGGCAGCTGACGGCGGAGGACAAGCACGTTCTTCGTCTGATGGGGGATCATCTGGGCGCGCTGGCCTCGCGGGATCTGAAGGTCCGCTGCGCGGTGGGGCTGGACCATGACGCAGAGGGGTGGGCCGAGCGCAAGCGGGCTGTGACGGCGGTGTCGTCCTCCCGCTGGGCCGGTTCGATCACGAAGGCCACGCATGATCAGTGGGCGCTGGCCCGGCGGAGTCAGCTCGCGCACATCCAGCAGCTGGAAGCGGGGGTGCGCACGATCACGCACCGGTTGTCGCTGCCGTTGGGCGAGAAGGGCGGCAAGCGCGCTCCGGGGGGTTATGCGAGCAGGCGGGAGTGGCATGCGAAGGCGCGCCGTCTGCACGTGCTCACCGACCGGCTCCAAGCCGTTCGGGCGGACTGGGAGGCCGGGCGCGTGCACGTGGTGCGGGGCGGGAAGCAGTTGCTGACCACCCGCCACCACCTGGATGCCGCGCAGCTCACCGAGGAGCAGTGGCGTATCCGGTGGCAGGGGGAGCGGCGTTTCCTGCAGGCCGACGGCGAGTCCGGCAAGCGCTTCGGCAACGAGACCATCCGCGTCACCCCCGACGGCGAGGTCTCCCTCAGACTCCCCGCGCCGCTCGTGCATCTGGCGAACGCCCCGCACGGCCGCTATGTCCTCGCCGCCCGCGTGAGGTTCGCGCACCGGGGTGAGCAGTGGGCCGACCGCGTCAGCGCGAACCGGGCCGTGGCCTACCGCATCCACGAGGACCCCGCCCGCGGCCGCTGGTACCTGACCGCCTCCTGGACCAACCCGCTGGTGCAGACCGTGCCGCTGGCCGCGGTCCGCGCGGGTGGCCTGGTGGGGGTCGACACCAACGCCGACCACCTGGCCGCCTGGCGGCTCGACGCTCACGGCAACCCGCTCGGTGCCCCCAGACGGTTCGGCTACGACCTGACGGGCAGCGCCGCTCACCGTGACGCCCAGGTCAGGCATGCCCTGATCCGCCTGCTGCACTGGGCCCGCCGGCATCACCTCGCCATCGCCGTCGAGGACCTCGACTTCACCGGCGAGACGACTCGTGAGAAGCACGGCCGCCGCAAGCGGTTCCGCAGGCTGGTCTCCGGTATGCCCGTGGCCAGGCTGCGGGCCCGGCTGGTGTCGATGGCGGCCGGACTCGGCATTCCCGTCGTCGCCGTCGATCCCGCCTACACCAGCCGCTGGGGCGCCCAGCACTGGCAACAACCCCTCACCAGCAAGACAAGGAAAACCACCCGCCACGACGCGGCCGCCGTGGCGATCGGCAGGCGCGCCCTGGGACACCCGGTCCGGCGACGGACGGCACCGCCCCCACACGACCGGAGCGATCGTGCGGGGCATCGGACCGTCCAGGCCCCACCGGGCGTCCCGGGGCGTGAGGGAACCCGCCCCCGCGTTCCCGGACCACGGACAGGATCCGTGCGCGCCGGACGCGGAGCGAACGCGGGCGACCAGGACACCCAACACCGTTCGGGGTGCCCGGCTGAGCATGAGTTCTGGCAACAGGACCCACTCCCGCTCAGTGTTTAGGAACGGTTTGCCAAGGGGGTGTGCGGCGGTGCGGTGCCGACGCGGGCCTTCGCCACCTGCTTGGCGGCAGCCTCACCCTCCGATTGTCGCCTCGACCCGTCACCCGGCGCATTCCGGTCACCCGGCGTCCGGCCCGAACCCGGGTCGGGCCCCTCCCACGGGAGAAACCCTGGCCGCGCCCTGCCCGGGAGGCACAGTTGAGCGGGAGTATGCTCGGGTGGGCGGGGCGAGTGTGGAGGTCGGGTGGTTGTCTCTGTGTGGAATGTCAAAGTTCTGGCCCCGGTTTTGTACACATACGGCTCATGACGGGGGGCCTGTAAGGAGCGATAGCCTTAGTGGCGTGATCAGCGCGATAGTTCGCGGGGACGTCGTCGTCCCTGCCCCGCGCCCGGTGAGCACGGAGGACATCCGTGACCGGGCGGCGGTCGCTGGTCCTTGCGGGCGGGCGGGGCTTCTGAAAGCCCCCGGGGTGCCGAACGACGTCACCGGGCCGGCGCCGAGAGCAGCGTCACACCCCTGTTCGGTGGCCAGAATGGCCGATTCCCTCCCGCTCATCTCACCCCGCGGCATAGCGTCGAAGCAGACCGGACACCCCGTGTTGTGCCGTCGCGTCGGAGGGGCCGAGGCCGTACTTCCTTCTACGTCACGCAACGGCGCGCGACAGGAGCCAGAGGACAATGCAGACCAAGCTGGACGAAGCCAAGGCCGAGTTGCTCGAGAGGGCCGCCCGGGTAGCTGAGAACAGCCCGGTCGGGGGGCACCTACCGACTGGGACGACGAGCGAGAGTGCCGCGGGTGCACCGGACACCCCGGACCACGACACCGTGCTCGCGTTCCTCCAGCGCTACTACCTGCACACCGCCCCGGAGGACCTGAGCGGCCGTGACCCGGTCGACGTCTTCGGAGCCGCCTACTCCCACTACCGACTGGCCGAGAACCGCCCTCAGGGCACGGCCAACGTGAGGGTGCACACCCCGACCGTGGAGGAGAACGGCTGGACCTGCAGCCACTCCGTCGTCGAGGTCGTCACCGACGACATGCCCTTCCTCGTCGACTCCGTGACCAATGAGCTGTCACGGCAGGGACGGGGCATCCACGTCGTCATCCACCCGCAGGTCGTCGTCCGCCGCGATGTGACCGGCAAGCTCGTCGAGCTGGTCAGCGAGCCGTCCGCCGTCGCCGCCGCCGCGGCGGCCGTGGCCGCCGGCGAGGCGCTTCCGCACGACGCGCACATCGAGTCCTGGATCCATGTCGAGATCGACCGCGAGACCGACCGGGGCGACCTGAAGCAGATCACCAACGACCTGCTGCGGGTGCTGTCCGACGTGCGGGAGGCCGTCGAGGACTGGGAGAAGATGCGGGACGCGGCGCTGCGGATCGCCGAGGGACTGCCCACCGAACCCACCGCCGACGACCTGCGCGACCAGGAGGTGGAGGAGGCCCGCGAACTGCTGCGCTGGCTCGCCGACGACCACTTCACCTTCCTCGGCTACCGCGAGTACGAACTGCGTTCCGACGACACGCTCGCCGCCGTGCCGGGGACCGGGCTCGGGATCCTGCGGGCCGACCCGCACCACGCCGGGCCCGACCAGCACCCCGTCAGCTCCTCCTTCGATCGGCTGCCCGCCGACGCCCGCGCCAAGGCCCGCGAGCACAAGCTCCTCATCCTCACCAAGGCCAACAGTCGCGCCACCGTCCACCGGCCGTCCTACCTCGACTACGTGGGCGTGAAGAAGTTCGACAGCGAGGGGAACGTCGTCGGTGAGCGACGGTTCCTCGGACTGTTCTCCTCGGCCGCCTACACCGAGTCCGTCCGCCGCGTCCCCGTCGTCCGCCGCAAGGTCGACGAGGTCCTCAGGGGCGCCGGGTTCTCGCCCAACAGCCACGACGGACGCGACCTGCTCCAGATCCTGGAGACCTACCCGCGTGACGAGCTGTTCCAGACGCCCGCCGACGAGCTGCGGTCCATCGTCACCTCCGTGCTCTACCTCCAGGAACGCCGACGGCTGCGGCTCTACCTGCGGCAGGACGAGTACGGGCGCTACTACTCCGCCCTCGTCTACCTGCCGCGCGACCGGTACACCACCGGTGTACGGCTGCGGATCATCGACATCCTCAAGGAGGAACTCGGCGGCACCAGCGTCGACTTCACCGCCTGGAACACCGAATCGATCCTCTCCCGGCTGCACTTCGTGGTCCGCGTCCCGCAGGGCACCGAACTGCCCCAGCTGACCGACGCCGACAAGGAGCGCGTCGAGGCCCGCCTGGTGGAGGCCGCCCGCTCGTGGGCCGACGGCTTCGGTGAGGCGCTCAACGCCGAACTGGGCGAGGAACGCGCCGCCGAGCTGCTGCGCCGCTACCACAACGCCTTCCCCGAGGGCTACAAGGCCGACCACAGCCCCCGCTCCGCCGTCGCCGACCTCGTCAACATCGAGCAGCTCGGCGAGGAGGAGGACTTCGCGCTCAGCCTGTACGAGCCCGTGGGCGCCGCGCCCGACGAACGGCGCTTCAAGATCTACCGCAAGGGCGGCTCGGTCTCGCTCTCCGCGGTGCTGCCGGTCCTCAACCGGCTCGGCGTCGAGGTCATCGACGAGCGTCCCTACGAGCTGCGCCGCGAGGACCGTACGACCGCCTGGATCTACGACTTCGGGCTGCGCATGCCCCGGTCGGCGGCCGGCGACTTCCTCGGCGGCGACGCCCGCGAACGGGTGCAGGAGGCGTTCGCCGCCACCTGGACCGGGCAGGCCGAGAACGACGGGTTCAACGCCCTGGTGCTGAGCGCCGGGCTCACCTGGCGGCAGGCCATGGTGCTGCGCGCGTACGCCAAGTACCTGCGGCAGGCCGGGTCCACCTTCAGCCAGGACTACATGGAGGACACCCTCCGCAACAACGTCCACACCACCCGGTTGCTCGTGTCGCTGTTCGAGGCGCGGATGTCGCCCGACCGGCAGCGGGCCGGACGCGAGATCGTCGACGCGCTCCTCGAAGAGGTCGACGCCGCGCTCGACCAGGTGGCCTCCCTCGACGAGGACCGCATCCTGCGGTCCTTCCTCACCGTCATCAAGGCGACACTGCGCACCAACTTCTTCCAGGAGGCGGCGGGCGGCAAGCCGCACGACTACGTCTCCATGAAGTTCGACCCGCAGGCCATCCCCGACCTGCCGGCGCCGCGCCCGGCGTTCGAGATCTGGGTGTACTCGCCGCGCGTCGAGGGCGTGCACCTGCGGTTCGGGAAGGTCGCCCGCGGCGGTCTGCGCTGGTCCGACCGGCGTGAGGACTTCCGCACGGAGATCCTGGGCCTGGTCAAGGCGCAGATGGTCAAGAACACCGTGATCGTGCCGGTCGGCGCCAAGGGCGGCTTCGTCGCCAAGCAGCTGCCCGACCCGTCGGTGGACCGCGACGCCTGGCTCGCCGAGGGCATCCGCAGCTACCGGACCTTCATCTCCGCGCTGCTCGACATCACCGACAACATGGTCGCCGGGGAGGTCGTCCCGCCCGCCGACGTCGTCCGGCACGACGAGGACGACACCTATCTCGTCGTCGCCGCAGACAAGGGCACCGCGACCTTCTCCGACATCGCCAACGAGGTCGCCGAGTCGTACAACTTCTGGCTCGGGGACGCCTTCGCCTCCGGCGGCAGCGCCGGCTACGACCACAAGGGCATGGGCATCACCGCCCGCGGCGCCTGGGAGTCCGTCAAGCGGCACTTCCGGGAGCTGGGCGTCGACACCCAGAGCGAGGACTTCACCGTCGTCGGCATCGGCGACATGTCCGGTGACGTGTTCGGCAACGGCATGCTGCTCAGCGAGCACATCCGCCTGGTCGCCGCCTTCGACCACCGGCACATCTTCATCGACCCCAACCCGGACGCCGCCACCTCGTACGCCGAGCGGCGCCGCATCTTCGAACTCCCGCGCTCCAGCTGGGAGGACTACGACGCCGACCTGATCTCCACCGGTGGCGGCGTCTTCCCGCGCACAGCCAAGGCCATCCCGATCAACGGCCACATCCGGGACGCCCTGGGCATCGAGGAGAAGATCTCCAAGATGACCCCGGCCGACCTGATGAAGGCGATCCTCAAGGCCCCCGTCGACCTGCTGTGGAACGGCGGCATCGGCACGTACGTCAAGTCGAGCACCGAGTCCCACGCCGACGTCGGCGACAAGGCCAACGACGCCATCCGCGTCGACGGACGGGACCTGCGGGTGCAGGTGGTCGGCGAGGGCGGCAACCTCGGCCTGACCCAGCTCGGCCGGATCGAGTTCGCGCAGAACGGCGGACGGGTCAACACCGACGCCATCGACAACAGCGCGGGCGTGGACACCTCCGACCACGAGGTGAACATCAAGATCCTGCTCAACGGCCTGGTCGCCGAGGGCGACATGACCGTCAAGCAGCGCAACAAGCTGCTCGCCGAGATGACCGACGAGGTCGGCCGGCTGGTCCTGCGCAACAACTACGCGCAGAACACGGCCATCGCCAACGCCCTCGCCCAGTCCAAGGACATGCTCCACGCCCAGCAGCGCTTCATGCGCCACCTGGTCAGGGAGGGCCACCTCGACCGGGCGCTGGAGTTCCTGCCCACCGACCGGCAGATCCGCGAGCGGCTGAACGCCGGGCACGGTCTCACCGGCCCGGAGACGGCCGTCCTCCTCGCGTACACGAAGATCACCGTCGCCGAGGAGCTGCTGCACACCTCGCTGCCGGACGACCCGTACCTGCGCACCCTGCTGCACACGTACTTCCCGACCGCGCTGCGCCAGCAGTTCTCCGAGCACATCGACAGCCACCCGCTGAGCCGGGAGATCGTCACCACCCTGCTCGTCAACGACACCGTCAACACGGGCGGGACGAGCTTCCTGCACCGGCTGCGGGAGGAGACCGGGGCCTCGCTGGAGGAGATCGTCCGGGCGCAGACCGCGTCCCGCGCGATCTTCGGGTCGGGCGCGGTGTGGGACGCGGTCGAGGGCCTGGACAACAAGGTCGACGCGGCCGTCCAGACCCGGATCCGGCTGCACTCCCGCCGCCTCGTCGAGCGCGGTACGCGCTGGCTGCTCAACAACCGGCCGCAGCCGCTGCAACTGACCGAGACCATCGCCTTCTTCAAGGACGGCGTGGACCTCGTCTGGGGCGAGCTGCCCAAGCTGCTGCGCGGCGCGGACCTGGAGTGGTACCAGCAGATCTACGACGAGCTGGCCGGCGCCGGAGTCCCCGAGGAACTGGCCACCCGCGTGGCGGGCTTCTCCTCGGCGTTTCCGACCCTCGACATCGTCGCCGTCGCCGACCGGGTCGGCCGGACGCCGATGGAGGTCGCCGAGGTGTACTACGACCTCGCCGACCGGCTGCGCATCACCCAGCTCATGGACCGCATCATCGAGCTGCCGCGCGCCGACCGCTGGCAGTCCATGGCCCGTGCGGCGATCCGCGAGGACCTGTACGCGGCGCACGCCTCCCTCACCGCGGACGTGCTGTCCGCCGGCAACGGCTCGTCCACGCCGGAGCAGCGGTTCAAGGTGTGGGAGCAGAAGAACGCGCCGATCCTGGGCCGGGCCCGGACGACGCTGGAGGAGATCCAGGGCTCCGACGCGTTCGACCTGGCCAACCTGTCGGTGGCCATGCGCACGATGCGCACCCTGCTGCGCACGCACTCGTAGGAGCACGGCGAGGGGGCGCCTCCGGGTTCCTCGGAACCCGGAGGCGCCCCCTCGCGTCGTGTCAGCGGTGGATCTCCCAGACGGTGACCGTGCCCTTGAGGTCGGGCAGGTAGTCGAGGTCACTGGGGGCCTCGACCTGGGTGATCGTCCACATCGCGAGGTTGCCCTCGCCGGTGACCGTGCAGAGGCGGTCGCCCTTGACGATCTCGTCGTCCCGGTTGATGGAGTCGCCGCTCAACGTCTCGGTGAAGGGGTTCTGCTCCGCTCCGGCCAGGCACTCCTCGGGGGTGCTGCCGTTCGCCTTGCCCATGGGCTGGGTGAAGGTGAGGTCGCGGGACGTCGCGGAGAACTCCTGGACCTCGACGCTCATGTAGTTGGACGGGTCGACCTTGGGGCCGTCGAGGTCCACGTAGGTGGTCTCCAGGCTGCCGGGGCTCAGCACGCTCATCGCCTTGTCCTCGAAGAGCTTGCTGAACGTGGCGTTCGCGGGCACGTCGGTGGTCGACTCGGTCGGGTCGGGCGTGGTTCCGCCCGAGTCTCCCGTCTCCGACTCGGTCGGCGTCGGGCTCGGCTTGTCTGTCTCCTCGTTCTTGGCCTTGTCGCCGCCGTTCGCCGTGTTGCTGGAGTTCTTGTCGTCGTCCTTCCCGTTCATCAGATACACCGCGGCCGCCGCGCCCGAGCCGACCGCCAGGACGAGGACGAGGGCGATGAGGCCCGCCTTCAGACCCCGGCGGCTCTTCTTGGGTGGCGTCGGGGCCGGGGTGGGGGCCGGCGGGGTGAGGTTGTACGTCTGGGCGGCGGGCTGCGGGTAGCCGTAGCCCGGGGCCGGGCCCTGGGCGGCGGGGCCGAAGCCTGCCAGGGGGGTCGCCTGCGGTACTCCCTGGGTGGTGCCCGCCGCCGGGGCGTGCGGCGGGGCCGTGGCCGGAGGCGCGGTCGCCGGGGGCGCCGTCGGGGGAGCGGTGACCGGAGGTGCGGTCGGGGGTGCCGTGGGCATCTGCGGCGCCGTCGGCTGCGGCGGGGTCCGCGCGGACTGCTCGCGCCGGGCGATCTCGGCGGTGAGCGGCTCCGGCAGCCAGCCGTTGAAGTCGCTGAGGCCGCGGCCCGCCAACTCCTGGCAGAGCGCCGCCAGTTCCTCCGTGCCGATGCGCTCGGCCGGGTCGGCGGTCAGGCAGCGCTCCAGCAGGGGACGCAACTGCTCGTCGAACCCGTCGAGTTGCGGCGGACGCTGAGCGGTGTTGGCGATCTGCGCGGCGATCGTGATGGCGCCGCCGTCGCCGTACGGGTGGCGGCCGGTGGCGGCGACCGCCGCGATCAGACCGAGGGAGAACACATCGGTCGCCGGGGTGACCCGCTCACCCAGCGCGTGCTCCGGGGACATGTACTGCGGGGTGCCGATCAGGCCGCCTGACTGCGTCAGTTGGGTGGCGTCGGCGGCGCGGGCGATACCGAAGTCGATGACGTACGGGCCCTGGGTGCCCAGCAGGATGTTGCTGGGCTTGAGGTCGCGGTGGATGACACCGGCCGCGTGGATCGACGTCAGGGCGCGGGCCGCGCAGCCGACCAGCTGGAAGACGGCGGGCAGCGGCAGCGGCCCGAACGCGACGAGGGCGTCGTGCAGGGGGATGCCGGCGATGAACGCGGAGGCCAGCCAGGGCAGTTCGCCGGTGGTGTCGTGGTCGACGACCGGGACGATGTGGTAGCCCTGGACGCGGCGGGCGGCCTGTACCTCCTGCTCGAAGCGGCGGCGGAAGTCCGCGTCCTGGCCGTACTCCCGGCGGATGACCTTCAGGGCGACCGGCTGGCCGCCGCGGGTGTGCGACAGATAGACCGTGCCCATGCCGCCCTCGCCGATGCGGGCCTGCAGGTGGTAGCCGGCGGTCTCTCGTGGGTCCTGCGGTCCCAGAGGGCTCAGGATGTCGCCAGTGCTGGTGGTAATGGGAGCCTCCCCCGGTACGGTGCCGAACTCCTGTGCCGCGTGCGGGCACTTGAAGCGGATCCGAAGCTTATACGGCACTTACGACACCTGGAGCTGGCGTTACGGTTCCGTGTGGGTACCGGTACGTGGTGCCGTAGAAGCGTCTAGGGTTCGCGGCGTACCCGGCGCTGCCATTCCTCGTCCCGCATCGTGATCGGCGCCGTCGCCGGGAGCCTGCGGGCCGTCGGGGCGTCCGCCAGGCTCGGGGGGACCGGAGCCGTCGGGGCCTCGGTGAGCGACAGGGTGTGGAACGCCGTCTCGATGATGGCCACCGACGTCGCGAAGGGCGCGGGGAGCCAGCCGGTGAAGTCGCGGACGTCCCTGCGGGCCGCTCCCGCGCAGTGCTCGGCGATGTCGGCGGCCGAGGGGCGGGCGACGGGGTCGGCGGTGAGGCAGCGGCGGATCACGTCGAGCAGGGGCCGGTCGATGCCGTCGAGGGCGGGCGGGTCGACGTCGGTCGCGGCGATGCGCGTCGCGATGGCGAGCGGGTTGCCCCGGCCGTACGGGTGGCGTCCGGTGGCGGCGATCGCGGCGACCAGACCGAGGGCGAACACGTCCGACGCTGAGGTGACCCGGCGGCCCAGCGCGTGCTCGGGGGACATGTAGTGCGGGGTGCCGATGAGGCGGCCGGCGGTGGTGAGGGTGGCGGCGCCCGCGGCCCGTGCGATGCCGAAGTCGAGCAGCCAGGGCCCGTCGGTGGCGAGGAGCAGGTTGGCGGGCTTGATGTCGCGGTGGATGACCCCGGCGGTGTGCACGGCGTCCAGCGCGTGGGCGGCGCAGGCCAGCAGCTGCAGCACCGTCGGCATCGGCAGCGGGCCGTGGGTGTCCAGGGCCTCGCCGAGCGGGACGCCCGGTACGTAGCGCGTGGCCAGCCAGGGGCGTCGCGCCGCCGCGTCGTGGTCGACGATCGGCACCAGGTGGTAGCCGGAGACCCGGCGGCCGGCGGCCACCTCGCGGGCGAAGCGCTCCCGGAAGGCCGGGCTGTCGGCGTACTCCGGACGGACCAACTTCAGGGCGACCGGCTGGCCGCCCCGGCTGCGGGAGAGGTACACGGTGCCCATGCCGCCCTCGCCGATCCTGGCGTACAGCGGGTACCCGGAGATCTCCCGCGGATCGTCCGCCCGCAGCGGCCCAGGCACCACCCCGCGCATCGACCGGCCCCCTCTGCTCCCGCTCCCACGTCCCCTCGGAGGGTATCGCGGGGGACGCGGCCCCACCCCGCCCCGGACGCAACCCGGGTACCTCCCATGGCCTCTACCTGAGTGGCCCTCAACGGCGCGATGCCTTATAGAGGGAACAAAGCATGATGTTTGGGGTGAACGTGGAGCAGCAGCCGCAATCAGCGACAGCCGGGCCTGCCGTACCCGCCGGGCCGGCCGTGTCCGTCGTCGTCATCGTCTACAACGACGAGGCCAGGCTGCCCACGGCCGTCCGGTCGGTCCTGGAGCAGACGCTGCGCGGCGTCGAGGTCGTGATCGTCGACGACCACAGCTCGGACGGTTCGTACGAGGTGGCCGCCCGGCTCGCCGCCCGCCACCCCGACCGCGTACGGGCGTACCGGCTCCCGGAGAACAGCGGCGGCTGCGGCGCGCCCCGCAACGAGGGCATCCGGCGGGCCCGCGGCGCGTACGTCATGTTCCTCGACAGCGACGACGTCCTGGAGCGCAACGCCTGCCGGAACATGCTGGAGGCGGCCGAGACGACCGGCGCCGACCTCGTCTCCGGGCTGTGCGTCCGCGTGCACGTGGACACCCGTACGAAGAAGGAGGTCAAGTGGTATCCGTGGCTGTACTCCCGCACACGGACGCTCGACTCCGTCTCCGAGCTGCCCGACCTGCTGGTGTACGACACCCTGTCGACCAACAAGTGCTACCGGCGTGACTTCCTGGTCGGGGGCGGCCTGGAGTTCCCCGTCGGCATCCACTACGAGGACCTGTTCTTCTCCGCCCAGGTGTACGCGGCCGCCCGCCGGATCACGCTCATCCCCAACCGGGTCTACGACTGGAACGTCGTCGAGCGGCCCGGCGCCGAGTCGATCAGCAACCGGCGGGCCGAGATCGCCAATTTCGCGCACCGCATGGAGATCCACCGCAGGGTCGACCGGCTCCTCGCCGACCGGGGGCTGCCGGAGCTGAAGTTCGCCAAGGACGTCAAGTTCCTCAAGCACGACCTGGTGCTGCACCTGCGCGATCTGCCGTTCCGGGACGCCGCCTACCGCCAGGAGTTCGCCGCGCTGGCCAACGCCTATCTGGTGTCGATCGACCCGGCCGCGTACGACGAGGTCGAGCCCATCCACGCGATCTGCGCCTATCTGCTGCGCGAGCGCGACTGGGACAACCTGCTGCCCGCCGTGGACACCCTCACCAACCGCGACAAGGTGTCCGCCCCGATGGCCGAGCGCGACGGGCGGATCTACTGGTGTGCCGAGCACATCGAGGAGGACACCTTCGCGCGGCGGATCCTGGACGTCACCGAACTCGGCTACCACGCACGGCCGGTCGGGAAGATGTTCCTGCGCAACGAGCTGACCGAGTACTCCCGGCCGGGGCGCGGCGGAGTCGTCCGGCTCGCCGGCCGTGTCACCAACCCCCTCGGGGTCATCCCGCCCGGCGCCCGGCTCACCGCCGAGCTGGAGTTCTACGCCCGCCGCCCCGGCGTCCGCTTCCGGACCTTCCGGGTGCCGGTGGCCGCCGTACGGCACGAGGGCCCGTACGTGTCGTGGGAGGCCACCGCCGACATCGAGAAGGTCCTGCGGCCGCTCGGCATCGTGGACGCCGTGTGGGACGTCCGCCTCCATCTCGGTGTCGACGGCGAGCGGACGTCGACGCGGCTCACCGCCGCGGAACCGGGCCTCGCGAGCGGGCAACTGCCGGTCCGCCCCCGCCTGACCCGGCTGGTCGCCGACCGGGTCGAGCCGCACATCTCCGCCCGCGGCCACCTCGCCTTCCGGCTGGTCCCGGACAAGAAGACCAACGACCTCGTCGTCCGCGGCCTGCGCGGCACCCCCGGGCGACTGGCCAAGACCGGCTACCGCAAGGCCAAGTCACTGCGCAAGAAGGCCACCTCCGGGGACACCAAAATCCGCCTTTATCACGAGGCGTTCCTGCGGCTGCCGCGGCGCCGGCGCCTGGTCGTCTTCGAGAGCCACCTCGGCCGGCAGTACAGCGACAGCCCCCGGGCGATCTACGAGGAGATGCGCCGCCAGGGCCTCGACTTCGAGGCGGTGTGGTCGTACGCGGGACGCCCGGACGGCTTCCCCTCCGACGCGACCCTCGTACGCCGCTGGTCCCTGCCCTACCTCAGGGCGCTGGCCCGCGCCGAGTTCTGGATCGACAACCAGAGCTACCCGCTGAAGCTGACCAAGCGGCCCGGCACGACGTACCTCCAGACCTGGCACGGCTCCGCCCTCAAGCGCATGGGCTTCGACGAGCCGAGCTGGAAGCTCAAGTCCCGTGCCGCGCAGGCGGAGCAGCAGCGCACCCTGGACCGCTTCGACCGCTTCCTCATCCGCTCCGAGCACGACGTGCGCACCCTCGCCAAGGCGTTCCGCCTCCGCGAGAAGGCTCTGCTACGGGTGGGCTACCCCCGCAACGACGTCCTCGTCCAGGCCCGGGGCGCCACCGAACGCCCGCCCCTGGCAGCCGAGTTGGGCATCCCCGCCGACAAGAAGGTCCTGCTGTACGCGCCGACGTTCCGCCAGTCGGGGCAGAAGCGGTTCGCGCTGCCGTTCGACGTGGAGCGCTTCGCGGAGACCTTCGGCGACGAGTACGTCCTCCTCGTCCGCGCCCACTACCTCAACCACGTCGTGCTCCCGCCCTCCGTACGGGGCCGCGTCGTCGACGTGTCCGGCCACCACGACGTGACGCCCCTGCTCACCCTCGCGGACGCGCTGATCACGGACTACTCGTCGGTGATGTTCGACTACGCGCTCCTGGACCGTCCGATGCTGTTCTTCACGTACGACTACGACGCGTACGTGCACGAGGGCCGCGGCACCTACTTCGACCTGATGGAACGGGCACCCGGGCCGGTGGTCCGCACGGAGGACGAGCTGCACGCCGTCCTCGCGGGCTCCTCGCTGGAGGAGCAGTCGGTGAAGTACGCGGCCGCGAGGGAGCGGTTCACGGCCGCCTTCGGCGAGTACGACAAGGGCACGGCCGCGCGGCGGATCGTCGACGAGTTCTTCTCCGACTGGAGGCGCAAGTGACCGGGCAGCGGGACGGGCGGCGGGACATCTTCCTCGTCGCCAACAGCGTCGACGAACTGGGCGGGGTGACCAGCTGGACCCACCAGATGGCCCGGCTGTTCACCGAGCGGGGCCACCGCGTCCACGTCATCGGCGTCGCCACACCGGAGGACCCGCACGACCTCGGAGACCTCCCCTACCCCACGACCAGGCTGTACGACGGCCAGCCGCCCGCCCCCGGCCGGGCGCGGGACGCGAGCATGCGGGAGCGGGCCGCCCGGCTGACCCGGATCTTCGGCGCTGCCCGCCCGGGAGCGGTCGTCGTCGTCACCCAGGTGTGGGCGATGGAGTGGGTGCGGCTCGCCGACACCCGCGGACTGACCGTCATCGGCATGAGCCACGAGTCGTACGAGACCGCGAAGGCCAGCTCCCGCTTCCGCCGCGTCCTGAAGTACTACGCGGACGTCGACCGCATGCTCGTCCTCACCCGTGAGGACGCCGACCTGTGGATCGGCGAGGGCATGAACAACGCCTCGTTCATGCCGAACGCCGTGCCCTGGCTGCCCGACGTGCCCTCGCCGCGCACCGGGAAGGCCGTCGTCAGCATCGGCCGGCTGAGCGACGAGAAGGGTGTCGACATGCTCCTCGACACCTGGGCGGAGGTCGCCCCGGCCCACCCCGACTGGACCCTGCGGATCTATGGGTCCGGCGAGGACGAGGAGCTCCTGCGCAAGCAGTGCACGGCACTCGGCCTCGACGACTCGGTGGCCTGGATGGGCCGTACCGCCGACGTCCCGGCCGCCCTGAGGGAGGCATCCGTCTTCGCGCTCTCCTCGCGGGGCGAGGGCTTCCCGCTCGCCCTCATGGAAGCGATGGCGATGGCCGTGCCGTGCGCCGCGTTCGACTGCGCGCCCGGCGTCCACGAGATCGTCGCCGACGGCGAGGACGGCCTGCTGGCCCGGCCCGGCAACACCGCCGAACTGGCCCGCAAGCTGGACCTGCTGATGTCGGACAAGGCGCTGCGGGACCGTATGGGCGACCGGGCGAGGGAGAACGTACGGCGTTACGGGACGGCCGAGATCGTGGACAGGTGGGAGAATCTCTTCGCGTTCCTGGAGAGGTGACGGCGGGCGGACCGGAGGAGGCCGGGCTGTTGGGGCCCGCGCTGTTGAGGGCCGGGCCGGAAGGGGCGGTGGTCAGGCGGTTACTTCTTGCCGCCGGTGAACTTCTCGTACTCCTTCAGCACCTCGTCCGTCGGCCCGTCCATCCGCAGCTCGCCGCGCTCCAGCCACAGCACCCGGTCGCAGGTGTCCCGGATCGACTTGTTGTTGTGGCTGACCAGGAAAACGGTCCCGGCGTGCTTGCGCAGCTCACGGATGCGCGCCTCGGACCGCTTCTGGAACGACCGGTCGCCCGTCGCCAGCGCCTCGTCGATCAGCAGCACGTCGTGGTCCTTGGCCGCGGCGATGGAGAACCGGAGCCGCGCCGCCATGCCGGAGGAATACGTCCGCATCGGCAGCGTGATGAAGTCGCCCTTCTCGTTGATGCCGGAGAAGTCGACGATCTCCTGGTACCGCTCACGGACCTGCTCACGGGACATCCCCATCGCGAGCCCGCCGAGGTACACGTTGCGCTCGCCGGTGAGGTCGTTCATCAGTGCGGCGTTCACCCCGAGCAGGGAGGGCTGGCCGTCGGTGTAGATCCGGCCGTTCTCCACCGGCAGCAGCCCCGCCACCGCCTTGAGTAGCGTCGACTTCCCGGACCCGTTGGTGCCGATGAGCCCGATGGCCTCGCCCCGGTACGCGGTGAAGGACACGTTCCGCACGGCGTGCACCTTGCGCACACCGGCCGCCTTCTCGCTCTTCTTCCGCCGGAGCATGCGGTTCAGCGCGGCCGTGGCGCTGCCGCGCCCGGCCCCCGTGCCGTTGACCCGGTAGACGATGTCGACGCCGTCGACGACGACGGTGGGGACGGGCTCGTCCACGACGGCGGGGGCGTGCTCGTGCCCGGAGGTGGGGGCAGGCGCGTCGGTGGCGCCCGGCGTGTCCCGCCGTGTGCCCGGGAGGGTGTTGGTGTCAGCCACGGCCGTAGGTCTCCTCAGCCTTCCAGAAGTAGATGAATCCGCCGACGCCCGCGACGAGCGCCCAGCCCGCGGCGACCGCCCAGACGTGGTGGGGGAGTTGGCCGCCCTCGAAGCTGTCGATGAGCGCGAACCGCATGAGGTCGATGTAGAGCGCGGCCGGGTTGTACTCCAGCAGCAGGTGCACGGCGTACGGCAGGTCGCGGTCGGCGAGGATCCTGTCGATGCTGAACATCACGCCCGACGCGTACATCCACGTGCGCAGCACGAACGGCATCAGCTGGGAGATGTCGGGGGTCTTGGCGCCGATGCGGGCCATGGCCATCGCGACACCGGCGTTGAACACGAACTGCAGGGCCAGAGCGGGCACGATCAGCAGCCAGGACAGGGTGACCGGAACGCCGAAGGCCAGCAGGATCACGGCCAACGCGGCCATGGAGAACAGCAGTTGCTGGAGCTGCTGGAGGCAGTACGACACGGGCAGCGAGGCCCGGGGGAAGTGCAGGGCGCGGACCAGGCCGAGACTGCCGGATATCGCCCGGGTGCCGGCCATGATCGAGCTCTGGGTGAACGTCCACACGAACACGCCGGTCACAAGGAACGGCACGTAGTCCGGGACGCCGTGCTTCGTGCCCATCAGGACGCCGAAGATGAAGTAGTACACGGCCGCGTTGAGCAGCGGGTTGGCGATCTGCCAGATCTGGCCGAGCTTCGCCTGGCTGTACTGCGCGGTGAGCTTCGCCGTGGCGAAGGCCGTGATGAAGTGCCGCCGCGCCCACAGCTGCCGTACGTACGCGCCCAGGGAGGGACGGGCCCCGCTGACGGTGAGGCCGTGGCGCGCGGCGAGCTGCGCGGGGGTCTCGGTCGGGGTCTCGGCGGGGGCCGGGGCGCCGGCGGCGGTCGGGACGCCGGTGGTGGCCGGGGTGCCGGTGTCGGCCGGGGTGCCGGTATCGGCCGGGGGCGGTGTGTCGAGGACCTGGCTCACATCCGCTGCTTTCGCTAGGTGGGGGCGGGCGACGGGGCGGGGCGGGGCGACGGGGCGGGTGCCGCTCTTACTTTTCTCGGTGATTCTCTTGCCCGACCCTTACGTCGGGACGGGACCGTATCGTCGTTACGTGAGCGTAAGCCGATCGGACGTCGGAACGCAACCGTTTCGTCGTGACGCCCCTATGCTGGTCGGCATGACGACGAACGCCGACCCATCCGGGGCCCAGCCGCCGCCCCGGCCGCGCCGCCGGGCGCCCGCCGGGGCGGCCGTGCTCCGTGAGGACGTGACCGAGGCGATCAGGGCGGCGGTGTTCGAGGAGCTGGCGGCCGTCGGCTACGCCCGGATGTCCATCGAGGGGATCGCGCGGCGCGCGGGCGTCGGCAAGACGGCGGTGTACCGCCGCTGGCGCTCCAAGCTGCACCTCGTGCTCGACCTCGTGTCGGCCGTGGCGGTCCAGGGGCTGCCGACGCCGGACACGGGTTCCCTGGAAGGCGACCTCCGGCTGCTCTACGAGGTCACGTCGCGCGCCCTGCGGCACCCCGTGGCCGGCCAGATCATCCCCGACCTTCAGGCCGAGGCCGCCCGCAACCCCGACATCGCCGAGGCCATGCAGAAGGCGCTGAGCGAGGGGCAGCAGAGCGTCGCCACGGGCATCGTCGCGGCGGCGGTCGCGCGGGGCGAGGTGCGCGAGGGCGTCGACGAGAACCTGGCGCTGGATCTGATCTCCGGCCCGCTGTACTGGCGGTCGGTGGTGGTGCGCACGCCGAAGCTGCCGAAGGGGTATCTGGAGGGGCTGACGAGAGCCACTGCGGCGGCGTTGCGGGCGTTGTAGGGGTTACCGGGGGCTGGGGGCCGAGCGGCTCGGAGGGAGGGTGGCTCAGCCGTGTGGGTCTCCGCGGCCGTGTGGGGCTGGTCGCGCAGTTCCCCGCGCCCCTTGGGGCCCTGGCCTTGGTGGCCGTTCCTCAGGTGCGCGGCCCGGCGATCCTCGTTGCCCTGAAGGCCGGGGGAAGCCGGCTAGTCGGTGTCGAGCTGGTGGTCGGCCCAGATGTAGCTCTCCGGGAGCAGGGCGGTGACGGGGACGGCGCGGAGGCGGTCGGCTCGGCCGACGATGACCTTGAGGGTGGGGAAGTAGTCGAGCAGAACCTGACGGCACCGGCCGCACGGGGGCACGACCCCACGGTCCCGGTCCCCGACGGCGACGATCGTGTCCAGCTCGTAGGCGCCCTGGGAGGCCGCCGCGCCGATGAGGACCAGCTCGGCGCAGGGGCCGCCCGTGAAGTGGTAGGCGTTCACCGCGGTGACGATCCGCCCGTCCCGGGCGCGGGCCGCCGCGGCCATGGTGTGGTTGTCGCCCTGACAACGAGTGCGGGCGACGTGGGCCGCCGCCTCGATGAGCTCGTGGTCTATGTCGTCGGTCCGCATGTTCTTCCTCTCCGCCTCCCCGGCTGCCGACGACCTTGACCCGAGTGGCGAGCCCGGGCAAGCGGATATTCACAGCCGCGCGGTCAGCGCCGGGTGAGCGCCGCCGAGAGTTCCTCCACAGCGCGTCGAGGGGTGGTGAGCACAGCATGTCCTTGGGATCGGTCTGGCGCGGAGGGGTCATTCAGATTCCTGGCGCCACCTCCTGGTGGGCTGCCCGTTTTCGTCCCAGTGGAAGTCCTGCAGCATGGTCAGGCCGTTTTCTGCGAACACCTGTTCCGCGGCGAGTGTGCCGTCGGGGTGCCATTCTCTGGCGACTCCGACCGGGCGCCCCATGCGTGCCGTCGCCTCGGAGCGAAGGGTGCCGTCCTTGTACCACTCGCGGCTGGGACCGTCCTGGAAGCCGTCGACGTACGAGTCCAGACTCATGACTACACCGCCGGAGCGCTCTTCGACTTCTCCGGTGAAGGGGCGCCCCCGATACAGCAGACGTTGCTCGTCATCCATGTCGACCTCGGGGTCGTCGATGTCGATTCGTGGTACCGGAGTCATTGCGGGATCCCATTGGCATCGGTCGGCGGGGTGCCCGTGACTGTGGGCGCCGTACGACGAGCGGGGCCGGGCCGAGTGGGTGTCCCCGGCAGGGGCAGCACGCGGATGTCCCCGCCCCGGTCGCGCACCCATTCCTCCAGCTCCGCCCCGGCGACCTCCCGGCCCGCGCTGCCCTGCCCGTCGACCAGGCGGACCGGGCCGAAGACCGTCCCCGAGAGCCCTTCGACCTTCGTGTCGTGGTCCAAGGTCACCCTGAAGGAGTTCTCGCGGAGCACGGCGTAGGACAGATCGGCGCCGCGCAGGTCCACGTCCAGCAGCGACGCGCCCATGAAGCGGGTGCCACGAAACGAGGCACCCGTGGCGTCCGCGTCGCACAGGGACGCCTTCACCAGGTCCGCGCCGTCGAGAACCGCGCCCCGCAGCACGGCTCCGTCCAGGACGGTCCGTACGAGCGACGCGCACGACAGGTCCGCCCCGGAGAAGTCGGCGTCCTGGGCGTCGGCCCGGTAGAGGTCCGCGCCGGCGAGGCGGGCCCCGACGAAGCTCGCCCCGCCGAGCCAGGCACCCGCGAGGTTCCTCACCGCACCACCGGTCACCGTGCGCCGGTCACAGCAGGTCCGTCAGGTCCGGGCCGCGGCCGTCGATGATGTCGGGCGTCTTGATGCCGTGGCCCTCGGCACGGCCGAAGTAGGTCGGCTCACCGGGCTCCGCCGCCACACCCAGCAGCGTGTCCAGAGCTTGGAGGGCCGCGGCAAGGCGGGGGGCGTTGTGCTTCTCGACGTCCGGGTGCGGGAAGCCGCGGAAGTCGAAGTGACCCCAGATGTCGTGGTGGACGGCCAGGTCGGCGGAGAGCCCCAGCGGGTCGGGCGAGACGGTCAGCTCGACCAGGCGGTGCTCGCGCCGCTCCTCGCCCACCGCGTCGAGCCAGGTGCCGTGGCCCGAGACCAGGAGGTCGGCCACCTGGGCGTCGGGGAAACCGACGGGACGGGTCGCCAGGAGGCACCCGGGCAGGGCGGGGTCGTCGAGCGGACCCTGGAGCGACAGCCGCGTGGTGACCCCGATGCCTCCGACGCCGTCCACGTACCAGTGCCATTCGAGGGCGCCCGGGACCAGCAGACCGTGCTCGCGCAGGACACCGGACATCCGGGCCGCCACCGACAGCGCCGATTCCAGGCCGGGAGGCGCGTAGTCATCGAGCTCCCAGCTCCAGGACGCGCACTCCCGCGGAGCGCGCAGCAGAGACGACATGAGTGTTCCTTACGGGTAGACCGGACCGTTGGCGGGGAGGGTGATGGAGCCGTCCTCGAACCGCAACTCGAAGGTGGCGTTGCTGCGCCTCGCGTGCCCCTCGACGCGCCTCAGGATGTCATCCGTGACGTTGGCCTTCAGATCGTGGATGTCGAGGATCGCCACCTTCTGGCCCGCGATGGGCCCGGCGAGCTGCTTGGCGGCGATCTTCTTGGCCGCGGAGTTGATGCCGGACACCGACTGCACGTCCTTGAGCTGGACGCCGTACTCGATCTGGTCCCCGGACTTGATCAGAACGTCCAGGTCCAGCTTGGCGTCCGGGTCCTTCAGCTCCAGCGCCAGGTTCTTGTGCCCGCGTGCCTGCAGCTCCGTCGTGTGCTCCATGGCCATGTAGACGGCGGGGGTCATGTCGCCCTGCTTGCACTGGGCGAGCAGGTCGCCGTATCCGGGAAGGTCCGCGAGGTTGCCGCGGGCGATGTGTTCGGCGATCCCCGAGCCGTAGTCGCTCTTGCGCAGCTGGACGAGCAGACGCTGCTGGTCGTGCGCCTGCATCTTCGCCTTGCCGAGCTGGTCCACGACCGCGGCTTCCTGGTCCGGTGTCATGCTGCCGGTGCGCGGGGAGGGCGTCGCGTCGCCCTCGCTGAAGTCGGGGCGGCCGGGACCGTCCCCACCGCCGGGACCGTCGCCACCGCCGGGACCGTCGCCACCGCCGGGACCGTCGCCACCGCCGGGACCGTCGCCACCGCCGGGACCGTCGCCTCCACCGGGACCGTCGCCTCCACCGCCGGGGCCGTCGCCTCCACCGGGGCCGTCGCCGTGGCCACCGCCGCCGGGTCCGTCGCCGTGGCCGCCGCGCGGGGTCTCCGCGTGGCCGCCGCCCGGCGTCTCGTGGCTCCCGGACGGGCCGCGTCCCAGGTCGTCGGCTCGGCCGCCCGGAAGGTGATCCGCGCGACCGCCCGGCAGACCGTCGTTCCCGGCCCGCCCGGAGCCGCCGAGGACGTCCCCGCCCCGGCCCACGCTCGCCGTGCCGTCACCCGTCTTCGCCCCGGCCCCCACCAGTTCGGGCTGTGGCCCGCGGACGTCGGCGCCCCGCTCCGCCGCCGTCCCCTCGTGCTTGATGCCGTCCAGGGATTCGCGCACGGTGCCGTCGGCGTTGTGCATGACCAGGGTCTTGGTGTCGAGGTAGACGACCTCGCCCTTGGGGGTTTCCATGCGGACGCTGTTCTCGGGGGTCAGGCCCGCGGGGAGCTCGTCCGTCAGGTTCGGGGTGTCGGCGATGCGGTAGGTGCCCTCGCCGAGGCGGATGTGGGTGCCGTCGGTGATGCCGCGCAGGCTGGCCATGACGTCGCTGATCTTCACCGCGGTCGCGCCGACGCCCTTGGTGATGTACGTCATCGGGTCGACGATCCTGCCGGCCTTGCCGGCGAAGGAGATCGCCTTGGCGATGGCGCCCGCCTTGCCGGCGCCGGAGACGGCGCCGCCGGCTCCGCCGGTGAAGATGGTGGTGACGACGTTGAAGGTGACCGCTCCGGCCGCGCGCGAGGGGTTCTTGCCCCACTCGTCGTAGGCGATCAGCGCCTTGCCGGTCTCCACGACCGCCGTGCGGGAGTCGCGCAGCCAGGAGGGCAGCTTGTCGGCCGGCGTGAGCCAGTACGCGGCGCCCAGCGGTGTCGCGGTGATCGCGATGCCGGTCAGGAGCTTGCCCAGGCCGGTCCATGCCTGGCCGGCCGCGTCCCAGCCGTTGAAGCCGACGAGGGTGCCCAGGCCCTTGATGGTGCCCCAGACGCCGTCCACGACGAAGCCGACGGCGAAGTCCCAGACGTGTTCGTGGATGTAGTACCAGGGGTTGGACTCCTCCACCGGGTCGCCCCAGGGCAGACCGCCGGCGTGGTCGAGGTCCTCGCCCCGGTAGCCGTACATGTTCTCTTTGTTCGAGCCGTCGTTGACGACCAGCGGCTCCCCGCCCACCAGCGCGACGATCTTGTTGTAGCAGTCGCGCTCGGCCGCCTGGAACGCGGCGTAGGCGGCGTTGATGTCCGAACGGCGGTTGTTGTTCTCCTCGACGAGGTCGCCGTCGGCACGCCACTCGTCATCGTCCGCGATCTTCGCGCGGAAGGCGATGGCGTCCCGGCGGAGCTGCTCGAACTTCTGCTTGAGGGGCCCGACCGCCGCCGCGTAGTCGTCGAGGGCGGAGGCCACGGTCCCCAGCTCGGTGGAGAACTCCTCGCCCTTCGCCGCGACCGGCGCCGTCGTCGCGAACAGCTGGTCCGCCTCCGGCGCCTTGTAGTACGCCGACAGGCCGCCGAAGCGGGTGTCGATCGCCGAGCCCGAGTCCTTCAGCGAGGTCCCGGCCGACCGGATGCCGCTGATGTGCTGGTCCAGCAGCTCCAGGTTGCCGGTGAACTCGGGGACTTCCTCCGGGATGACGGGGATGTCGTCGCTCACTTCGGCCCCTGCCCGCCGTCGCCGCCGACGCCGGGCGGCGGGGGCACCACCGTCGCCTTGAGCGCGTTGGCCTGGTGCTGGGCGGCCATGTCCAGGTCACCGGTGACGTAGGCGTTGGTGGCCTTGGCGGCGCCCTGCACGGAGTCGATGGTCCGCTGCGCCATGAACGCCAGCTTGTTCTGCCGTTCCTCCAGGTACTTGCTCAGCGCCGCCGCGACCGGGCCGACCGGCACACGCGGGGTGCCGGCGGCGACCGGTCCGATCATGGGGCCGCTGAACTGCCCCCCGGGCACGGCCGTTCCGGCCGACTCGGCCGCGCTCGCCATGTTCGTCACCAGTGAGTTGGCGGCCTTCTCCAGACCGCCCGCCGCCTCACCGGTCGAGTTCAGCGTGCTCTGCACGTTGACCGGATCGATGTCCCAAGCCGGCATCGTCGTTACCCCCGTAACGTTCGCTTCCCTCAGTACACACGCGCAACCGGCATCGTTCGGTTCCCACCGGAGAGCGGGACTTCACGGCCGTCGCACGGGCGCGCACGTCAATCGTTGGTACCAAAGGGGCGGTTACGAGCGCAACGCCAATGTGGTGAGTGCCTCACGGGCACGGGCAAGGCTGCGGCCAGGGGCACTGGCACGGGCACGGGGCGGTGGCGGTGGCGCCTCCCTCACCGGGCAGGGTGGTGGTGCCCCCACCCCTCCCACGCGGAGGCGATCATCTCGTCGACTCCGTGGCGGGCCTTCCAGCCCAGTTCGCTGGCGATGCGGTCCGCCGAGGCGACGACGCGGGCAGGGTCGCCCGGACGCCGGTCCACGACGACCGGGGACAGGGTGTGGCCGGTGTGGGCGGTGATCCGGTCGATCATCTCCCGTACCGAGACGCCCTCGCCGCGGCCGATGTTGAGGGTGAGGTCGGTGCCGGGGGCCTCCCGCAGCCGCCGGGCGGTGGCCACATGCGCCTCGGCCAGGTCGACGACGTGGATGTAGTCGCGGACGCAGGTGCCGTCGGGGGTGGGGTAGTCGGCGCCGAAGATCCGCGGCGCGGCCCCCTCGGTGAGCTTCTCGAACACCATGGGGACGAGGTTGAACACGCCCGTGTCGGCCAGGGCGGGCGCCGCCGCCCCGGCGACGTTGAAGTAGCGCAGCGACGCCGTGGACAGGCCCGTCGCCCGGCCCGTGGCCCGCACCAGCCACTCCCCGACCAGCTTCGTCTCGCCGTACGGGCTCATGGGCGCGCAGGGCGTGTCCTCCGTGACCAGGTCCACGTCGGGCATGCCGTACACGGCCGCCGAGGACGAGAACACGAACGACCGGACACCGGCGTCCGTGACCGCGCCGAGCAGGGTGCGCAGGCCCTCGACGTTCTCCCGGTAGTAGTGCAGGGGCCGTTCGACGGACTCGCCCACCTGCTTCTTCGCCGCGAGGTGCACGACGCCGGTGACGCCGTGACCGCGGATCACCCGCGCCAGACGCTCCCCGTCCAGGGTCGAGCCGACCTCCAACGGCACACCCTCCGGCACCCGTTCGGCGATCCCCGTGGACAGGTCGTCGTAGACGACGGCCTCCTCGCCCGCGTCGAGCATCGCGCGCACCACATGGGCTCCGATGTATCCGGCGCCACCGGTGATCAGCCAGGTCATGGACGACTGTCCTCTCGTCGATGGACCCGCGGGGTCCTGCCAGGGGTGAAGCCGCGCGCGTCGGGTGACGTCGCGGGTGTGACCAGGTCGGCCATCAGTGAAGCAGGCGCTTGAGGCGACGGCGCACCACCTCGGTGAATCCGCGCCAACCGGGTGCGAGCCGCAGCGCGAGCGCCCCCGCGTGGGTCGCGTACGGCTGCACCAGGAGCACTCCGTGCCGGGTGCTCGGGAGCGCGCGACGGCGCAGCAGTCCGGCGCCCGCGACCGCGTGGGCGGTGGTCTCGCGCCGGCTGCCGTCCTGGAACAGCAGACTCAGCCGCAGGTCCCAGGTGCCGCTGCCCAGCGCCGCCAGGTCCAGCGGGACCTCCGCCGCCCAGTGCTCGGCCTCGGGGCAGGCTGTGAGGGGCACCGTGCGGGCGAGGCCCACGCGGCCGTCGTCCCGCTCGACGAACTCCACCTCCACCGTCTCGGGGCCCGCGTCCGCCATCCGCCCGTACAGCTCGTGCAGGCGCAGCCGGAGGACGGTGCCCCGCGCGCGTGGCCGCAGTTCCGCGTCGACGGCGGCCGGCAGCAGGTGCACGGGGCGTACGAGGAGGTGCTCCAGCTCCACCTGGGGCAGGTCCGCCGACCAGACGGGCGTGCCGTCGTCCGCGCGCGCGTACGGCGGGTTGAGCCGCGCCGGTCGGGCCGCCATCTCCTTGAGGCGGCCCAGGTCACGCGGTTCCTCGGCGGCGAGGATCACCCGGGCGACGACGCGGCCGGGCGCGGGCGCCGGCGTGAAGTCGCCCTCGTCGAAGCAGCTCAGGTACGCGCGGGTGAGGTCCCACCATTCGCGCCGGTAGTGCGCGCCGCGCAGGTCCAGCTCGCGCGCGTACATGCGCAGCGAGTGGTCGAGGAAGCGGGTCCGGGTGGCCCGCGCGAGGCGCTTCTCGCCGGCGCCGAGGAAGATGTCGTACGACAGCCGGTCGGCCTGGATGCGGGCCCGCCAGTTGGCGATGTCGGCGCGGTCGAGGGAGAGCGAGAGCCGGGCCGCCGAACGGCGGACCTGCCACACGTACACGGGGTCGGGGACGAGGGCGACGCGCGGCCCGGCGGCCAGCACGCGCGCGACGAACACGAAGTCCTCGTACCGGAAGCGTCCCTCGGGGAAGCGGATGCCGTGGTCGCGCAGGAAGGTGGTCCGGTACAGCTTGTTGACGCAGAGCGTGTCGTGGACGAGGCGCTCGCGTCGGGCCGGATGGGTGACCAGCGCGCGCCGGGCGTATACCTCGGGCTGCCAGGGCGTCTCGCGCCCCGAGGGCAGCTCCCTGCGGACGCACAGTCCGGCCGCCACCGGCGCGTCGTCCTCCATGGCCGCGTCCAGCAGCGCGGTCACGGCACCCGGCGGCAGCACGTCGTCACTGTCCAGGAACATCACGTACGGGGCGGTCGCGGCGTCCAGGCCGTCGTTGCGCGGGGTGCCGCAGCCGCCGCTGTTGGTGCCGCGCCGGACGACCCTCAGGCGGGGTTCGGCGGCGGCCAGTTCCTCCAGCAGGTCGCCGCTGCCGTCCGTCGAGCAGTCGTCGACCGCGATCACCTCGTGCACGGCCGGTCCCTGGGCGAGCGCCGAGCGCACCGCGTCCGCCACATGAGCGGCGTCGTCGTACCCGATGACGACGACGGTGACCTGCGCCTGCTGAAGAAGCATCGTTGCCCCGAACCTATAGAGGTTTGTGTGCAATCTTCCCTTAATGGGGACTTCGCGGCCCCGTGGGGAAGATGGTTCGCGTGGAGTCGGGGTTCCGTTCGGACGTGTGGGATTCCGTCGGATCGTCGGTGCCGTTCGTGACGACCGGGTGGGGATTCCCGGTGGTACCCCGCCAAAGCCGGACGAACGACAGGCCCGCCGCGATCGCCAGCAGCCCGTTGCGCGCCACCATCAGCAGACAGCCCCGCCAGGTGGAGGCGACCACGTCGTCGTAGAGCACCGGATAGACCACGGTGGTGAGGGCCGTCGCCGCCACGAGCAGGACCGCCACCGGCCGCTGGGTGGTGTGCCGCGAGGTCAGGCACACGGCGGCCAGGCCGAGCAGCCACACCAGGTACTGGGGGCTGATGACCCGGCTGGTCACCGTGAACAGCAGCACGGCGGCCAGGGCGGCGTCGTACGGCGTCGCCGGCGACCAGCGGCGGGCCCGCGTCCGCCACAGCAGCAGCGCGCCGAGCGCCAGCACCGTGAGCCCCAGCAGTGCCGCGGCCACCGACGGCACGTACGGCCCTACGAACTCCAGCGAGCCGTAGCGATGGCGCACGGTCCCCGGCCAGCCCGCCCGGCGTGCGAGCCCCAGGGCCGTGCCGCCCAGCGACTCGATCTGCACGCCCCGTCCGCCCTGCTGCCGCAGGAAGTCGAACGGATCCCTGAACAGCGCGGCCAGCACCCCCAGCAGCACCCCCGCCGTGACGACCGCCGCCGTCCACGCCTCCCGCGTCGTACGACCCCCCGGCATGCCGATCAGCGTCAGCGCCGGCCACACCTTCACCAGTGCGCCCGCCGCCGCCAGCGCCCCGCACGCGCGCGTGGAGCGGGACAGGGCGAGCAGGGCGACGACGGCGAAGGCGGTGGCCTGCACGTCGTAGCGCACCAGGGGCAGGAACATCAGCAGCGGCAGGGCCGCCGTCCACAGGGCCGCGCCGCGCAGACTGCGCCCGGGGCGAAGTCCCGCGCGCAGGAGGGCCACGGTGACGACCAGGTCCGCCACGAGGGTCAGGGCCACGAACGCCTGGAAGTACGTCAGCCCCGGCAGCAGCCCGGGGGAGAGGAGCACCGGGCCCGCGCCCGGCGGGTACTGCCACAGCCGGTCCCCCGACGGGTACGTGCCGGTCGCGAGGACGCCGTACCAGCGGGCGTACAGCTGGTGCACCTCGCGCGCGACCCCGCCCTCGCCGAGCGGGCCGAGGTGGTTGTGCGCGAGCAGCCACAGCATCAGGGCGCGGGTGGCGAGCCAGCCGACGGTGAGAGGTCTCATCGGGCGGATCGTAAGGCGCGCGAAAGCCGGGAAAGCGGCGATACGCCGTCGAAGGCCACCAAGAATGGTCAAGACCGACCGATGGGCAGTATGTCGGCACCCGGGAGCGGTGCTTCTCGCCCGACGGCGGCTCCTCCGCGCGCGAGGGTGGCGCCTCCGTGCCCGAGGGCGGTCTTCCGTGCTCGAGGGAGGCCTCTCCGTGCCCGAGGGCGGCCCCTCCGCGTCCGAGGGCGGTCCTCCGGCGTCTTAGGGCGGTCCTCCGGCGTCCGTTGACAGGGCTCGCCGGTGGAGGGTGCGTCAGCGGGCCGTGGGCTCCTGGAGTGCCGCCTCGTCCAGGGCGGCGGTGAGGCGGTCCAGGCGGTCGCGCAGGTCGCGGATCTCGTCGACGTCGAACGTGGTCGCGGAGAAGATCCGGCGCGGCACGGCCAGGGCGCGCTCCCGCAAGGCGGTGCCCTCCTCGGTCAGCCGCACCTCGACGGACCGCTCGTCGCGGGCGCTGCGCTCCCGCCGGACGAGACCGGCGGTCTCCAGGCGCTTCAGCAGCGGGGACAGGGTCCCGGAGTCGAGCCGCAGATACTCGCCGAGCTTCTTGACGGGCAGTTCGCCCTGCTCCCACAGCACCAGCATCACCAGGTACTGCGGGTAGGTGATCCCCAGTTCCTTGAGGACCACCCGGTAGACGCCGTTGAAGGCGCGCGAGGCGGCGTGCAGGGAGAAGCAGATCTGCCGGTCCAGGCGGAGGAACTCCTCCTCGGAGACCCCCTCGGGAAATGGAATGGCGCTGGTCATGCCCCCAGGGTACCGTGCCGCCCACCATTTAGTTGTGCCCAATTGAATTGTGTGCTCTACTTGGGGCCGTGATCGGCGGTCGGACGGATCGCCGGACGTGACGTGAACTGTGAAAGGGATGGGTTTCCCATGGACGCGCTCTACACCGCTGTCGCCACCGCCACCCACGGCCGCGAGGGCCGCGCTGTCACCAACGACGGCAAGCTCGACCTCGACCTGGCCCTCCCGGTGGAGCTGGGCGGCAACGGCCAGGGCACCAACCCGGAGCAGCTGTTCGCCGCGGGCTACGCCGCCTGCTTCGCCAGCGCCCTCGGCCTGGTCGGCCGCGCCGCCAAGGTCGACGTCAGCGAGGCCGCCGTGACCGCCGAGGTCGGCATAGGCAAGCAGGGCGAGGGCTTCGCCCTCAAGGCCACCCTCCGCGTCGAGCTCCCGGACAGCGTCGACGAGGCCACCGGCCGCAAGCTCGTCGAGCAGGCCCACCAGGTCTGCCCCTACTCCAACGCCACGCGCAACAACATCCCGGTCGAGCTCGTCATCGAGTAGCCCGTCGCCGCGCGGGCCGTCGCGCGTCGCGCGCGGATCGCTCCGCACCACCCCTACGGAGCGATCCGCACCCTACGGAGCGATCCGCACCCTACGGAGGGATCCGCGCCAGCACCTCCCCGGTCCGCGGACTGAAGTCCACGACCACCGCCTCCCGAGGCGCCTCGCGCCACCGGGTGAGCAGCAGCCACCTCACCCCGTACCGCCGGGCGATCTCCGTGCGCTCCGCGCGCGTGGCCGCCGGGTCCAGATACGCCCGGACGTCCGCGTGCCGCCGCGCGCGCTCCGCCTCGTCCAGCGCCGGGTCGGGCCAGGTGGGCGCCGCCATGTTCACCCCGTACCCGGCCATCGCGTGCCCCGCGAAGTACCCGTCGGTGATCAGCACCTCGCCCGCGCGCACATGCCGCGCCGCCCACGCGTACGCGGGCCAGCGCGGCGGCTGCGCGAAGCCGACCGGGTCCAGTGACCGGGGGACGACCGCCCCCGCCTGCACGGTCAGGAACCCCACGCAGACCCCCGCGGCGGCCACCGCGCCCAGCACCCGCCGCCCCCACCCCCACGGCCGGGGCGCCGCCAGCTCCACCGCCAGGGCGAACTGCGGGGGCACCGCGGCGAGCCCCAGGATCCGGCCGCACGTGTGGTGCCCGCTGACCCAGCCGTACGCCACCAACAGGCACTGCGCCCCGAACATCAGCACCAGCGGATCCCGCGGCGCTCTGCGCGCCCGCGCCCACAGCGCCGGCAGCCCCAGCAGCGCCAGCCACAGATGCCCGCCCATGTCCGTGTACAGCGGTCGGTGCATGTCGTCCACGCTCGTGTTCCCGGCCGGCGGCAGGACGCTGTAGTACGGCCACGCCACCGCGACCGCCAGGGCGACCGCGCCCGTCAGCGCCCAGCGCCCCACCACCGGCCCCCACCAGCCGCGCTGCCACGCCGCCACCACGGCGACGGCCCCGGCCGGCGCGGCCACGGCCGTGATCGGGTCCGTCAGCACGATCAGCCCGTACAGCGCGCCCAGTCCCGCGTACGCCCAGGCGCTCCCGAGGCCGCTCGGGCCGACGTACCGCACCCCGCGCGGCAGACCGCCGCCCCGCGCGCGTGCACTCGTCCACGCCCACGCCCAGAACGTCAGACCGATCGCGAACGTCGACGGATAGCCGAGGTTCGTCGTCATCGACATCAGCCCGAGGTAGCCGCTCCACACGATCCGCTCGGTGCCCCACAGCACCGTCATGAACAGCAGTGCGAGGACCGGCGCCCACGGCCGGGGCGTCAGCACCCGGATGAACCGGCCGACCCCGGTGAGCAGCACCAGCAGGTTCAGCGGCCCGGCCAGCTTCACCAGCGCCCAGCCGCTCAGGCCGGTCAGCCGGGCGAGGACGCCCTGGACGACCGTGTACGGGGAGTAGTACGGGCTGCCGGCGCCCGGCAGGTCGGCCGTCGGGTGGGCCGGATGCCACAGATCCCAGCGGAGGCGTTCGATCACCGCCGCGTGCTGGCCGGAGTCGCAGCACAGCGGCACCCGCCAGTACGCCAGGGTCATCACCAGCCAGAACAGCCCGCCCAGCACGACGTACGGGCTCGGCCGCCGGGTCAGACGGGTGCGGCCGCCGCGGAGCGCGGTGGCCCCGAGTGCGCCGCGGAGGCGGCGCCGGGGGTGGGCGCCGCCGTCCAGGGAGACGGAACCGGATCCGGTGCAGGGCATTTGCCGTCCCTTCCCGGATCAGGTCATCCGCTTAGCGGGCCGTCACCACATCGAGTGAGCGCGGCGCGCCCGGTGACGGCCGTGAGCTGGCACAGTGCGAAGCCCACGGCCGGCAGCACCACCCACGTACACGCCCTCACCGTGAAGGCGCGCCCCCCGACTGTGGACACGCGCCCTCCGATCGTGAACGCGCGCTCACTCATGACGAGACGAGGGACGAGGCGCGGGGAGCGCTCCGGGCGGGCACCGTCGCCACCACCTCCTCCAGCATCACCGTCCGCACCACCCGCTCGGCGGCCTTGCCGTCGTCGAACTCGCAGTACCGCTCCCGGAACGCCGCCCGCAGCCGCGCCGACTCCGCGTCCCGCCACTGTCCCGAGTCGAACAGCCGGGCAAGCTCACGGTACGAACGGGACACATGGCCGGGGCCCTCGGCGGTGATGTCGAGGTACGCGCCCCGGCTGGCCGTGAACGCCCCCCAGTCGTCCGCGTGGATCACGATCGGCCGGTCCAGGTTGGCGTAGTCGAACATCAGGGCCGAGTAGTCCGTGACCAGGGCGTCGGAGGCGAGCATCACCTCCTCGACGTGCGGCTCGTCCGTCGCGTCCACCAGCACGCCCCGCCGGTGCAGCTCCGCGAGCCCGAACCCGCGCGCCGGCCCGTCCGCGAGCGACGGATGCAGCCGCACGACGAGGGTGTGGCGTTCGCCCAGGCTCCGGCGCAGGTCCTCCGCGAACCGGGCCAGGTCGAAACGCTCGACGTGCCCGCCCCGCCGGTAGTCGCGCGGCGAGGGCGCGTACAGCACGACCGTGTGGTCCGCCGGGATACCGAGCCGCTCCCGGACCGCCGCGCCGCTGTCCGGCCCGGCGTTCACCAGCACGTCGTTGCGCGGGCTGCCGGTGCGCAGCGACACGAACCCGCACGGGTACGCCCTGCTCCACACCAGCTCCGAGTGCCGGTTGGCGACCAGGCTGTAGTCCCAGCGGTCGGCCCGGCGCAGCATCCGCGGCACGTCCACCCCGAGCCGTGCCCCCGGCTTGGGCGGCAGATCTGCGGCCATGTACTTCAGGGGCGTGCCCTGATGGGTGTGGATGTACACGCTGCCCGGCCGCCTGCGCGGGGTGGACGGCCAGTTCACGTTGTTGACGAAGAACGTGGCCCGCGCGGCCAGCCGCAGGAACTCGGGCGAGCCCGGCGTCACGTACTCGACGCCCACCGGCAGCGTCCCCACCAGCTCGGGCCGCACCACCCACACGCCCCGGATGTGCGGGGCCAGCTCACGCGCGGCCCGGTAGACCGCAGCCGGGTCACCGAGCATGCCCCGGTGGGAGAACGCCGAGTACAGCGCGAGCCGCGGGTCCAGCGGCAGCCGTTCGTGCACCAGCGACCGGCTCCGCCGGATCCGCTCGGCACCCGCCGCCCGCACCCGCTCCCCGCGCGCGGTCAGCGCCGTACGGAGCCGGGCGGCCTGCCGCCGGACCCGGCAGGCCGCCCAACTGCCCTCCAGAACGCGGAACTCGGGGGCCACCGGCGCCTCGTCCGGCGTGCGGTACTTCCGGTACAGCCCGGCCGTCCGCCGGAAGAACTCGCCCTTGTCCCGTGCCGGCACCCGGTCCGGCTTGGCGAGGATGTCCAGGCAGTGCTCCGCCATCTTGTGCCGCAGGAACGGCCGCCAGTGCGTCAGCTCCGGCCGCGCGTGCAGGAACGTGAAGACCCGCTCGTACTGGTCGTGCACATCGAAGTGCCGGCGGCTCGTGGTGGACAGGATGTTGCCCTGCCGCCGCTGCCGGTACGCCACGCAGATCCGGTCCAGGGTCGCGATCCGCCGAGCGCTCAGCAGCACCGGGAACGTCCACGGCGTGTCCTCGTAGTAGCCCGGTGGGAACCGGAAGCCGTGCGCCTCCACGAACTCCCGCCGGTACGCCTTGTTCCACACCACCATCAGCAGTTCGAGGATCTCCGGGTGCTCGGCGACCGTGAACGTGCCGGCCCCCACGTCCTTCAGCACATGCGCGAGGGAGTTGCGGCGCGTGCCGCCCCACCAGTACGTGCGGGCGTAGTCGAAGACCAGCACATCCGGGTCGCCTGCCTCGTCCAGCCGGTCGGCCAGCGCGCGCAGCGCACCAGGGGTGAAGGTGTCGTCGCTGTCGAGGAAGAGCACGAAGTCCCCGGTGGCGTACGGCAGGCCCGCGTTGCGGGCGCGCCCGAGGCCCACGTTCGCCGGCAGGTGCAGCACCCGCACGCGCGGGTCGCGGGCGGCGTACGCGTCGAGGATGTCACCGCTGCCGTCCGGAGAGCAGTCGTCGACGGCGATGACCTCCAGGTCCCGGTACGACTGCTCCAGCACTGAGTCGAGGCACTCGCGCAGGAAGCCCCGGACCTTGAACACGGGGACGATGACACTGAAGCGGGGCATTCTGTCCTTTCGGGGTCGGGATCGGGGGGCGCCTGGTGGGTAGGGGCCGGGGGGTTCGTTGGCGGGTGCGGGTGAGTGGGGGTTGTCCGCGCAGTTCCCCGCGCCCCTGAAAAGCGACCGGGGCTGCGCCCCGTGCTTTCCGACGGCCCCACCCGCCCGCACTCGTCGACGAACCGGACGCGACCCCTAGGCGCGCAAGGGGTCGTCCGCCCCCGACCGGGACTGGCCCGGTACGGACGCCAGGGGCGGCGCCTCCCGGCCGGCCGTCGCCGACGGGGCGGGCCGGCGTTCGTCGAGCGGCACGATCGGGAGGACCTCCGCCTCTCCGAGCACGACCCGGCGTACCACCCGCTCCGCCGCCCTCCCGTCGTCGAACTGGCAGAAGCGCTCCCGGAACGCCGCCCGCAGCTGCGCCGACCGAGACCCCTGCCAGTGCCCCGTCGCGAAGATGTCGATCAGCTCGTCCTCGCTGCGCGCCACCGCGCCCGGCGGGAACGACCGCAGATCGAAGTACGTGCCCCGCGCCGCCTCGTACGCCTCCCAGTCCTCGGCGTGGATCACGATCGGCCGGTCGAGGTTGGCGTAGTCGAACATCAGGGACGAGTAGTCCGTGACGAGCGCGTCGGACGCCAGGCACAGGCCCTCGACGCTCGGATACCCGGTGACGTCCAGCAGCCGCCCGTGCGCGAGGTCCGTCAGCGGCGCGTCGTACGCGTGGTGCGCGCGGGCGAGGACCACGAAGCGCGGCCCGAGCTTGCGCAGCACCCGCTCCAGGTCCAGGTGGGCGCGCTGCGAGTGGCGGTAGTCGCGGTGCGTGGGCGCGTACAGCAGGGCGACCGCGCCCTCCGGGATCCCCAGATGCTCGCGGATCCGCGCCACGTCCGCGGAGGTGGCCCGCAACAGCACGTCGTTGCGCGGCGCACCGTACTCGAGGGTCGTGTACGGGGACGGGTGGACCCGCTCCCAGACGAGTGTGGAGTGGCGGTTGCCGGACAGGACGTAGTCCCACCGGTCGCTGTCCCGCAGCGCCGCCTCGAAGTCCGTGCCGCGCGCGGCCGCCGGACGGTCCTGGAGGTCGAGCCCCATCTGCTTGAGCGGGGTGCCGTGCCGGGTCTGCACCAGCACCTGCCCGTCCCGCTTGACCAGCCGACGGTCGAAGTCGACGTTGCTGACGAGGTACGTGGAGCGGGCCAGCGCCGTCCAGTACGCCATCGAGCCGGGCCGTACCCGCCGGGTCGCCACCGGCAGCGTGTGGTGGTGCTCCGGCCGCGCCACCCACGAGGTGCGCATGCCCGGCACGAACGTGCGGAACGCGTTCTCCAGCGCCGCCGGGTTGCACACGTAGCCGCGGCCGTCGTACGCGGCGAACACCGCCCGGTCGGCCCGCAGCGGCAGCAGCCGCTGGACCCGGTAGTGCAGACGGAGCCCGCCGCCCCGGACCAGCCGGCCCAGGCCCCGCGCCAGTCCGGCGGCGCCCCGGCCCGCGCGGGCCGTCGCCCCCAGCGCCCCGTACAGACGGGGGCTGCCCAGTCGCAGCAGCAGATGCCGGAGCCGCGCGCGGGCGCGCAGCGGGGCGCCCGGGGTGCGGTAGCGGGCGCAGTACGCGCGGACGGTGCGCAGGAACTCGGCGCGCGCGGCGCGCGGGAGCAGGTCGCGCCGGGAGAACACCGCGGTGAGGTGGTCGACCATGCGGCGGAACAGCAGCGGACGCCACACGGCCAGTTCCGGCCGCTCGGCGACGTACGCGAACAGCCGGTCGTACTGCTCGAACACGTCGAAGTGCGCGCGCGTGGTCCGGTCGAGGAGACCGCCGTGGCGGCGCCTGCGGACATGGACGCAGACCCGGTCGAGCGTGGCGACGGACTCGGCGGCCATCAGCACCTGATACGTCCACACCGTGTCCTCGTGGATCCCGGGCGGGAAACGGAAGCCATGGTTTTCCACGAACTCCCGCCGGTACGCCTTGTTCCACGCTGCCGGGCGGACGTTCAGCAGACCGGGGCGGTCGTCGAGGCGGAACGGCGCCGAGCCCGCCTCGGTGAGCCGGTGGTCGTGCGCGGCGCGGACGGGCAGCCCCGCCCAGGTCGTACCGGTGAAGTCATGGACGAGGACATCCGGTTCCCCGGTCTCCTTGACGCGGTCGGCGATCGACTGGAGCGCGTCCGGTGCGAGCGTGTCGTCGCCGTCGAGGAAGAGGAGGTAGTCGCCCCTGGCGAGCTCCGTCCCCTTGTTGCGGGCGGTACCCGGCCCGGCGTTCTCCCGCAGCCGTACGGGGCGTCGGACGCGGGGGTCACGGGCCGCGACCTCGTCGGCGATCGCCCCGCAGCCGTCGGGGGAGGCGTCGTCGACGACGATCAGTTCGAGGTCGGTGAAGGACTGGGACAGCACGGAATCCAGGCATTCGTGCAGGTATGCCTGAACCTTGTACGCGGGGACGATGACACTGAACCTGGGCAAGGAGGACATCCATGGGTCGGCGCGGTCATACTGCCCGGAAACGGCCGATGGGATGATTTGGTTACGGTGCGTGTTCCATACGGGGGAATACTGCGGGGGCGGGGGGCGCGTCGGTGCGAACGGGGTTGTGCGTCGTCTTTCGGCTGCGGCTGAGTGGGGGTTGTTCGCGCCCACGCGGCGGAGCCGCACATGTCACAGCCCCGCGCCCCTGAAAAGCGCCCGGGGCCGCGTCCCGTGCTTTTCATGATGAAGCCCCTGGCCCCCACTCCTGACGCGCCCGACCCCTTACTTCACCGCCCCCGCCATCACCCCCGACACGAACTGCTTCTGGAACGCGAAGAACACGGCCAGCGGGATCACCATCGAGATGAACGCGCCCGGCGCGAGCACCTCGATGTTGCTGCCGAACTGCCGTACCTGCTGCTGGAGCGCCACCGTCAGCGGCTGGGAGCCGGAGCTGGAGAAGACCAGCGCGACCAGCATGTCGTTCCACACCCAAAGGAACTGGAAGATCCCGAGGGACGCGAGCGCGGGGGCGGCCAGCGGCAGGACCACCGTCGCGAACAGCCGCACCTCGCCCGCCCCGTCCAGCCGCGCCGCCTCCAGCAGTTCGCGCGGGATCTCCGCGAAGAAGTTCCGCAGCAGGAAGATCGCGAACGGCAGTCCGAAGCCCACGTGGAACAGGACGACACCGATGATGTCGCCGAAGATCCCGAGGTCCCGGAAGAGCCCGGACAGCGGGATCAGCGCCACCTGCACCGGCACCACCAGCAGCCCCACCACGACCATGAACCACCAGTCCCGGCCCTTGAAGTCCATCCACGCGAAGGCGTATCCGGCCATCGCGCCGATCAGGACGACGAGCAGGGTCGCCGGGACCGTGATCCAGACCGTGTTGAACAGCGCGTCGGTGATCCCGTCGTTCTCCAGGAGCGACTCGTAACTCTTCGTGGTGAGTTGGGCGGGCGCCGAGAACACCTTCCACCAGCCCGACTCGGCGATGTCGGTCGGGTCGCGGAACGACGACACCAGCAGACCGAACGTCGGCACCAGCCAGAACAGTGCCACCAGCAGCAGGAAGATCCGCAGCGCGCCCCCCGCCGCACCGCTCGCCACCCGGGCGGCGAGCGAGCGCCTGGCTCGTACGGGCTCCGCGCCCGCGGGGTTCTTCGGGGCCGGCGCCGGGGCCGGGCTTTCGAGGGCGGTCACCGCTGGCGCTCCTTCCGCAGTCGCCGGATGTTGACCCACATCACCGGAAGCACGAGCAACAGCAGCACCACACCGATCGCGCTGCCCAGCCCGAAGTCGCCCCCGCCGCCGTACGACGCCAAGTACAGCTGCAGGGCGAGCACGTTGGCCTCGTCCTGGGTCGGCTGCGGCGCGATGATGTAGACGAGGTCGAAGATCTTCATCACGTTGATCATCAGCGTGACGAGGACGACGACCAGGACCGGCGCGAGCAGCGGCACCGTGATCCGGCGGAACACCTGCCACTCGTTCGCCCCGTCCACCCGCGCCGCCTCCAGCAGGTTCCGGTCGACCCCGGCGAGCCCGGCCGCGATCAGCACCATCGCGAAACCGGCCCACATCCAGACGTACGAGCCGATGACGGCCGGTGTGACCAGGGTCGGGCCGAGCCAGTCGATGCCGTTGTACGGCGCCGCGAAGTTCGAGCCCGGCAGCCGCAGCCGTGCTCCGTCGGCCGACTCGGGCAGACGGAACGTGCCGTCGGCGCCGCTGGTCGCGGTGGCGACGACCTTCCCGTCCTTCACCGCCTCCACCTTGACGCCCTCCAGCGCCTTCTCGCCCCGGTCGACGGCGCCCTTCTCACCGCCGCCGCCGAGCCGGAAGTCCAGCCAGACGGTCCCGGTGACACCGCTCCCGCTGGGTGCCTTCGCGTCCTCGGGGTCGCCCGGCAGCCGGTTCGGCGCGATCCCGACCAGCGGCAGCAGCGCCGGGGTGCCCGCGCGGACGGCGCCCTCCGTGGTGAACGACCCGCCGCCGGACGGCCGCAGATCGCTGACCTGGGCGTTGGGGCGCGCCTTCGGATACACGGACTCGTCGGCGAACACGTCGTGCACGGATGTCACGACCGCGTTCGCGACCCCCTGGTCCGGGTCCTGCTCGTACACCAGCCGGAAGATGATGCCCGCGGCCAGCATCGAGATCGCCATCGGCATGAAGACGATCAGCTTGAACGCCGTTCCCCAGCGCACCCGTTCTGTCAGCACCGCGAAGATCAGACCGAGTGCGGTGACCAGGGCCGGGGCCACCGCCACCCAGATCGCGGTGTTGCGGACGGCGACGAGGGTGGCGTCGTCGGTGAAGATCTCCGCGTAGTTGTCGAGGCCGACGAAGCCCGAGCCGCTGGCGTCGAACAGGCTCCGCCAGACCGAGTACCCGATCGGGTAGACCACGAGCGCGCCGAGCAGCACCAGCGCGGGCAGCAGGAACAGCACCGCCACCCACAGCCGGGTGCCCGTCACGCTCTTGCGCGGTGCGGCGGGGGGCGTCGGCAGTGCGCCGGCACCCCCCGCCGTCTTCGCCACGGCGGACGGCATGACGGCGTCAGCCGTTCCCGTAGGCCTTGGCCGCGTCCGTCTCCAGCTTCTTCTGGGCGCCGGCCACGTCGTCGGGGTTCTTCAGGAAGTCCTGGAGGTCCTTCCACTCGCCGACGCCCTGGGTGCCGCCGAACGCCGCGGGCGCCTGGTCGGACATGTCGAAGCGGAAGTCGTCGCCCGCCGCGAGCAGCGCCTTGGCGATCTCCCGGGTGACGTCGTCCTTGTACGTCGCTTGGTCCATCTCCTTGTTGGGGGAGAGGAAGCCGCCCTGCGCCGCCCAGATCTCCGCCGCGTCGGTCGAGGCGAGGAAGGTGAGCAGCGCCTGCGCGCCCTTGCCGTCCTTCAGCGCCACCGCCGCGTCGCCGCCGGTGACCACCGGGGAGGCGTCGCCGACCGCCGGGAACGGGAAGACCTTGGCGTCCGAGCCGATCTTCGCGTCCGTGTCGCCGTTGATGGTGACGGCCACGAAGTCGCCCTCGAAGACCATGCCGGCCGGGGTGTCACCGCTGAACGTCTGCGTGATCGACTTCGGGTACTCCGTCTGGAGGGCGCCGGACGCCCCGCCCGCGATCAGTTCGTCCTTGCCCCACAGTTCGGCGAGGGTGGTGAGGGCCTCCTTGACGGAGGGGTCCGTCCACTTGATCTCGTGCTTGGCCAGCTGGTCGTACTTCTCGGGGCCGGCCTGGGAGAGATAGACGTTCTCGAACCAGTCGGTGAGCGTCCAGCCGTCGGCGCCGCCGATGGAGACGGCCGGGGAGCCCGCGTCGGACAGCGTCTGCGCCGTCTTGAGGAAGTCGTCCCAGGTCTTGGGCTCCTCGGTGACGCCGGCCGCCTCGAAGGCCGAGCTGTTGTACCAGACGAGGGACTTGTTGGCGGCCTTCGCGTACACGCCGTACTGCTTGCCCTCGTACGCGCCCAGGTCCTTCCAGCCGTCCGAGAAGTTCTTGTCGAGCTGGGCCTGGGCCTCGCTGCCGAGCGGTTTGATCCAGCCCTTCTCGGCGAACTGGTGCAGCACGCCGACCTGGGGCAGGAACGCCACGTCCGGTGGCTTGCCGCCCTCGATCTTCGTACCGAGGAACGTGGAGGTGTTGTTGCCGGTCGGTACGAAGCTCACCGTGGCGCCGGTGCGTTTCTCGAACTCGTCCAGCACCTTCTGGAAGTTGTCCAGCTCCGGGCCGGTGAAGACGGCCGCGACCTCCAGCTTCTGGCCGTCGAGCTCGGGGAGTTGGACGGTGGGCTTGCCGCCGCCGTCACCGCCGGTCCCCTTGTCGCCGTCACCGCCGTCGTCCCCGCCACAGGCGGAGAGGGAGACGGCGAGGAGGCCCGCGGCGAGTGCGGCGAGAGCTCTGGTCGTGGACCTGGAACTGGACCTGGACTCGCACCTGGGTGCGGCTAAGGCGTCGTGCTCGGTCCTCGCGTTGCGTGTACGAAGCGTGCTGCGCATCACTGACCCCGTTCTCCGTGCGTCGTCGAACGTAGAAGCGCTGTCCCGTGCGCTCTGGTCTACGCCGCGCGCCAGGGGGCGGCAAGAGCGCCTGCCCCCTCAACTCCCTGATCGTGACCGCGTCGTGACCATGGGTAGGGTCGGGGAGGGGGCGGGCGCCTGATCGCCGTGGGGGGAGAGGGGACTGGCGAGTGGCGGGCGCGGGTGGTGCCGTGGTTGCTCGCACAGTTCCCCGCGCCCCTTGGGGACGCGTCCCTTGGCCCCGAGGACTACAGCAGGGACGGAACCTCCGTCGCCGACACCTCTTTCGCCGCGCGGTCGAGGGCGCTGGCGAGGAGGGCCAGGTCCGTGGGGCCGTTGCCCAGTTCGCGGACGGGGCGGCGGGTGGGCGGGTCGCCCATGCGGGCCCAGTCGACGGGGACGACGGTGGGCCGCAGGGTCGCCGTGCGGGGGATGCGCCCCGTCACCCGGCCCGCCTGGAACGGGATGGGGGCCGTACGCCCCTGCGTGACCAACTCGCCCCGGCCGGGCGACGGTTCCTCCGGCCCCGGCAGCGGCGCGCTGAGGACGATCCGGCCCCCGGCCGCCCGCCCCAGCTCGCTCTCGCCGATCCGGCCCCCCGCACCGGCGGCCACGAGATGCACCCCGAGCCGCTCGCCCTCCCGGGCCACGGCCTCCAACGCCCGTACGACCGATCCGGCGGCCGGCCGGCCCGTGGAACCCAGCGGCGGTGACAGCAGCGCGTCGAGGTCGTCGACGATCACGACGAGCCGAGGCAGCTCGGTGCCCCTCCCACCCGGCTGCCCGTCCTGCTCGGCGGCCCTGCGCCCCGCGCCCGGCCGCAGCCGCAGCGTGGAACTGGACGACGAGTCGAGATCCGCGGCACCCCCGGCGGCCGACACCCGATCGGCGAGGCCACCGCCACCGGCCGGGCCGCTGCTCCCGGTCGCGCCACCACCGGCCATGCCACCGCCGGTGGTCCCGGCGCCCGTCGGCCCGCGGCCGGGTGACCCGGCGCCGTCCTGGCCGCCGCCCGCCGCCCCGGCCGCCGCCGGGGAACCCGGCGTGCCCGGCGCGGACCGGGAGACCGACCTCGCCGAACGCTGGGGGACGATCCGGCCCGCCACCTCACGCCGGGTGTGCCACTCCGCGAAGCCGAGCCCGCCCAGCAGCTCCGACCGCCGTTTCAGCTCGGCGCTCAGCGACTGCGCGAACTCCCGCATCCGGACCGGGTCGTTGGCCATGAGATGCGTGCCCACGTGCGGCAGGTCCGTACAGACGCCCAGCCCCTCCCCGCCGCGCCCGGCAGCCCCGCCGCCGCTCCCGTCCCGCCCGTCCACCAGGGCGATGCCCAGCCGGTCGGGCCGCTCGGCGGCGGCGAGGGAGGCGGCGACGGACCGCAGCAACTCCGTACGGCCGCTGCCCACGGGCCCCTCGATCAGCAGATGCGGGCCCTCGGCCACGAGGTCCACGGACACCGGCCCGCGCGGTCCCGCGCCGAGCACGGCCCAGGCCCGGCCGCCGAGCGCCGTCGTGTCGTCGGCGGCGTCCGCCCAACGGGCCATCAGTGACGCCGGGGTGGCCCGCGCCAGCCCCAACTCGTCCAGCAGCCTGGCCGACTGCGGCAACGGTGCCGACACGCGCGTCTGGCGGTCCCCGGCCGAACCGTCCGTGCGCAGGGGCGCCAGCGCCCGCGCGAACCGCTCCGCCCACGCCGCGGACACCGCGTCCAGCGTGGCCACCGTGCCGTGGTTGAGCAGTCCCGGCGGGTTCGGGTCGGGCGAGGGCCGGTCGGTGTGGCCGCCGGGTCGCGCGCGCTCGTCCGCCACGGCCCCGACCGCCCCCACGGCCCCCGTGAGGTCGATGTGCGGGTGCGTACGGCCCGTGGAACCGGAGTCCGCCCCGCCGGTACGGCCGGAGTGTTCGGGGCGGGCCGGACGGCCGGCCTGGCCCGGATCACCGGGGCGCTCGGAACGGGAACGGCTCGGCACGGCTTCGGAGCCGGGCCGCCCCCCGCCCCCGCGCGCGTGCTCCACCGGATCGAGGCGCTCGGCCCCACCTCGCACGGACCCGCCCCGCGCCGACGCCGGGGCCTGAGCCGCGACGCCGCCGACGGGGGCGCTCGCGGCGGTCTGCGCCGGCGCGACACGCAGCAGCCGCAACGCCGTGGCGACGTCCCCGCTCAGCAGGGCGACGGCCCCGCACGCGCGGAACGCGGGCGAGATCGCGCAGGCCGCCCCGTACGTCTCCGTCACCGGCGAGGCGGGCGACGCGGCCTCCGCCTCGGCGAGGCACACCACATGGATCCCGGCGGCCGGCCCGTCCTGCGCCAGCCGCACCACGGCCTCCCGCACATCGGCACCGCCGGGGTCCCCGTCGACGACCACCACCGTGTACGGCCCCGGGAAGCCGCCGGCCGCCCGGTCGTCCTTGGCCCACGAGGGCCGTCGGGCGGGGCGTCCGCCGGGCACGCCGTCGGCGCCGGGGCCTGTGAGGCCCGCCGTGCCCGGCTCGCCCGCCATGTCCGCCGCGTGGTCCTCCAGACGGCGCAGCAGCTCGTCCAGCCGGGCCGTGGCCTGTTCGCGGTCGTAGGCGAGCAGAAGACGGCAGTCCTGGCCGTGGGCGGGGCGCAGATGGGGGAGCCAGCCGAGCCAGGACCAGTCGGCCGTGCGCTCCTCAGCGGGGCGGGAGCGGTCGGCGCTGATCAGGGTCAGTTCGAGGGTGTCGGGGGAGTGCAGCGCCGCGAGCTGGGCCACGACGGCACGGGCCAGGCCCATCAGACGCGGGCGCGGCCCGGCCAGCCCGAGCGCGCCGACCTCACGCAGCCCGGTGGTCACGGGCACCGCCGGCAGCAGACCCGAGCCGTCCGGCGTGGCCCGGTCGGCCGTGCCCAGCCGCACCGACAGCGCCTCCGGGTGGCCCGGCCCCCGCTCCCACAGCCGGGGCCCCGGGCCCAGCGCGGTCAGCAGCAGCGCGGCGGGGTCCGGCCAGGTCTCCGGCAGCCGCGCGCCCCCGGCGGGGAGCAGCGACGCCAGGGCGCCGCGCTCGTCCTCGTCGTACTCCGTGTCGTACTCGTACGGGTCGTGCTCCGCCCCCGTCTGCCCGCGTCCCCCGGCCAGCCGTCGAGCCCAGGCCCCGAACCCGCCCCGCTTGCGCACCCCGCGCGGTACGTCCGTGCCCCGCAGGGGCGTGCCCTTACGGGTGCCGGAACCGGCGGGTCCCAGCGTGTCGGCGCCCTCACCGAGGTCACCGGGTGCGCCGGAAGCGCCAGGTGCGCCGGAAGCGCCGGGTGCACCGGGTCCGCCGTATGCACCGGACCCGGGGAGGTCGTCGGGTTCGCCGTACCCCCGCTGACCCGGCAGGTCGACGGCGCCGCTCCCGCCGCCCGGACCGTCATGGCCGCCTGGCCGGTGCGACGCGCGTGAGTCCCCGGGACCGCCCCGGGACCCGGAGCCGCCGGCACCCGGGGAAGCGTCAGGGCCGTGGGAGCCGCCGAAGCCCCCGCCCACGCCCTCCTGCCCCGCATCCCGGCCGCCGGACCAGGACCCGGACCCGCCCGCGAACCCCGCCGCTCCCGCCGCCCGCTCGATCCCCGGTGCCCCGCCCTGCCCGGGCACCAGCCTCTGCTCCGTCCTCTGCTCCGTACGCTGCTGCCCGGCGGCCCGTGCCGCCTCCGCCGTGCCGTCACCCCCGGAAGCGCCTCCGGAAACACCCCCGTGGCCCGTGCCGCCCTCGGCCGCCACGGTCACGCGGACGTGGCCCTCGCCGTCGGGTGTGGTCGCGACGCCGCGGGTGCCGGAGGAGGAGGCCAGGCGGAGGGCCGACTCGCCGATCCGCAGCAGCGCGCCCGGCGTGAGGCGGACGGGGCGGTCGCCGACCTGCTCGCCGTCGAGCGTGGTGCCGTTGGTGGAGCCGAGGTCGACGACGGTGACGCGGCCGTCGGAGGAGAGGGTGACCGCGCAGTGGAGGCGGGAGACGTCGGGGTCGTCCAGGGGGACGTCGGCGTCGGAGGAGCGGCCGATGTGGATCTTGCCGCCGTGCAGCAGATGGACACCGCCGGCATCGGGTCCGGCCACGACATGCAGCTGGGCGGCGGCCTCGTCGACCTCGGGGCCCGGCTCGGAGGGGGCGCCGAGGGAGAGCACGGCGCCGTCGATCAGGGGCGGCTCGCCGAGGGTGCAGCGCTGGACGTCGAGGCGCTCGGCGCCCGCGTACAGCACGACCTGGCCGCCCGCCTCCCGGCCGCGCTCCGGCTGCGCGGCGCCGCCGTCCCCGACCGCGGAGGCGAGGCCCGACGCCACGGCGGCGAGCGCCGTCCCCGCGGGCGCCGTGACCAGCACGTCGCAGGCCGTGGCGCGTCCTCGCGGCTCCGAGGTCGGTCCCAGCGGGTCTACGACGGTCAGCCGGATCTGCATCGCCGTCTGCGGTCCCTTCCGCGCGGGCACCCGCGACGACGAGGACGAGACTGCGCGGTCCCCACCGCAGACTTCCCCCACCGCTCACGGGCACGTCGGCCAGTACTGGAGGCATCCTCGCACCTGCCGCCGACAACACGCCCGCCGCCCGGCGCCAAGTGATCTTGATTGGTCGGCTCTGCCCCCAAAAGTGCCTGACCAGTGCCCGCCAATTGATCACTTGAGATCGGTCACGTCTGTCCCATGCCCGATTTGGGCAACCGAGCGCCTGGGGAGAGCGTCTTTCCATCGAACGTGCGGGGGAACCCGTACGTATCCGCGTACGCGGGACGGCAGGGAACATTGAGCAAGCCACAGCAAGCCACAGCAGGCACAGGACGACAGGACCCCTGGTCCCGGGATGGCCGCACTACAGTGGGTCGGAACACCCGCGGGACAGGGTCGGGCAAGCAAGCAGCAGGGAGCGCATGACGTGCGGCCGGTAGGGAGCAAGTACCTCCTGGAGGAGCCGCTTGGACGCGGCGCCACAGGCACCGTCTGGCGCGCCCGCCAGCGGGAGACGGCGGGCGCCGAGGCGGCCGTGCCGGGCCACCCCGGGGAGACCGTGGCGATCAAGGTCCTCAAGGAGGAGCTCGCCGGCGACCCGGACATCGTGATGCGGTTCCTGCGGGAGCGCTCCGTCCTCCTCAGGCTCACCCACCCGAACATCGTCCGGGTGCGCGACCTCGTCGTCGAGGGCGATCTCCTGGCCCTCGTCATGGACCTGATCGACGGCCCGGACCTGCACCGCTACCTGCGCGAGAACGGCCCGTTCACGCCCGTCGCCGCCGCGCTGCTCACCGCGCAGATCGCCGACGCGCTCGCCGCCAGCCACACCGACGGCGTCGTCCACCGCGACCTCAAGCCCGCCAACGTGCTGCTCCAGCAGGACGCGGGCCAGATGCACCCGATGCTGACCGACTTCGGCATCGCCCGCCTCGCCGACTCCCCGGGGCTGACCCGCACCAGCGAGTTCGTCGGCACGCCCGCGTACGTCGCCCCCGAGTCCGCCGAGGGCCGCCCGCAGACCTCCGCCGTCGACATCTACGGCGCCGGCATCCTGCTGTACGAGCTGGTCACCGGGCGTCCGCCGTTCGCCGGCCAGAGCGCCCTCGAAGTGCTGCACCAGCACCTCAGTGCCGAGCCGCGCCGCCCCTCCACCGTCCCCGACCCGCTGTGGACGGTCATTGAGCGCTGTCTGCGCAAGAACCCCGACGAACGGCCCAGCGCCGTCAACCTCGCCCGCGCGCTCCGCGTCGTCGCCGAGGGCGTCGGAGTGCACGCCAACTCCCTCCAGATCGCCGCCGCCGAGGGCGTCGGCCACCTCCTCCTCCCCGACCCGGCCCCCGCGCCGGTACCGGGTGGCGCCCCGGAGCCGTTCGGCTCGTCCGACGCGACCCAGGTGCTGCCGCACGGCGCCGGCGCGTACGACCCGAACGCGGCGACCAGCGTGCTCCCGCACACCTCGGGTCCCGGCAACCAGCCCGCGGGCGCGGCCGACCCCACCGCCGTCCTCCCGCAGACCGGCGGGGCCGACCCGACCTCCGTCATGCCGCCCGTGCCGCCGCACGACCCGGCCGGGCCGCGACCGGAGGAGCCGCACCCCTGGCAGAACCAGCTGCGCGCGGCCCGCGACCGCAACGAACAGACCCAGATCCAGTACCTCGACCCCGGCGAGGACCCGCTGCGCCGCCGCCCCCAGCGGCAGGCCCAGCGGCCGCAGCAGCCCCCGCAGCCGCAGCAGCCGCCGCGCGGGCAGCAGCGCCAGCAGCGCCGCCCCCAGCAGCCCGCCCCCGGCTACGGCCAACCGCAGCAGCACCAGCCGTACGCCCCCGCCCCGCAGCGCCAGCAGCCGCAGCGGTACGCGCCCGCCCCGCAGCCGCAGCAGCCCGCGCCGCGCCCGCAGCGGGAGCCGAGGCCGCCACGCGAGCCGCGTCAGCGCAGCGCCAACCCCATGCGGATCCCGGGGCTCGGCTGCCTCAAGGGCTGCCTCTTCATGATCGTCCTGCTCTTCGTCGGGGGCTGGCTGATCTGGGAGTTCACCCCGCTCCAGGGGTGGATCGGCACGGGCAAGGGTTACTGGGAGCAGCTGAAGGACTGGTTCGACACGGCGACCAAGTGGATCGGCGAGCTGGGCGACTCGGGCTCCGGTTCCGGAGGATCCGGTTCCGGCCAGTGACGACCGCGGCGGCGACGACCGCGTAGGCGACGACCGTGACGACCGCGAGGGCGACGACTGGCCCGCGCGGTGCCGGTGTTGGGGATTTGTCGACATCTGAGGGGTGATTTCCGCCTCGGCGGTGAAGGTTGGCTCCCGGGGCGCGTAGCTTTGTCGCCAACACGCGGCCTGTAGGAGCAGTCTTGGGACGGAAGATCGGAAGCCGGTACACCGCGAACCAGATTCTGGGGCGGGGCAGCGCCGGCACGGTGTGGCTGGGTGAGGGTCCCGAGGGCCCCGTCGCCATCAAGCTGCTGCGCGAGGACCTCTCGTCCGACCAGGAGCTCGTCAGCCGCTTCGTCCAGGAGCGCACGGCGCTGCTGGGTCTCGACCACCCGAACGTGGTGTCCGTGCGCGACCTCGTCGTCGACGGCAACGACCTCGCCCTCGTCATGGACCTCGTCCGGGGCACCGATCTGCGCACCCGGCTGGACCGGGAGCGCCGTATGGCCCCCGAGGCGGCCGTCGCCATCGTGGCCGACGTGGCCGACGGCCTCGCGGCGGCCCACGCGGCCGGCATCGTGCACCGCGACGTCAAGCCGGAGAACGTGCTGCTGGACATGCAGGGCCCGCTCGGCCCCGGCGGCTCCCACCCCGCCCTGCTGACCGACTTCGGCGTCGCGAAGCTGATCGACTCGCCGCGGCGCACCCGCGCCACGAAGATCATCGGAACGCCGGACTATCTCGCGCCGGAGATCGTCGAGGGCCTGCCGCCCAGGGCGGCCGTGGACATCTACGCCCTCGCGACGGTCCTGTACGAGCTGCTGGCGGGCTTCACCCCGTTCGGCGGGGGCCACCCGGGGGCGGTGCTGCGCCGCCATGTGACCGAGACCGTCGTCCCCCTGCCCGGCATCCCCGAGGAGCTGTGGCAGCTGCTCGTGCAGTGCCTGGCCAAGGCCCCGGCCTCCCGACTGCGGGCGTCGGAGCTGGCGGCCCGGCTGCGGGAGCAGCTGCCGCTGCTGGCCGGGATGCCGCCGCTGGACGTCGACGAGCCGGGCACGGAGACGCAGGACGCGTACGAGGAGGCGCCGGCGGAGGCCGCCGCCCCCCGGGACCGGGTGCGGCGGGGTGCCGTGCCGCTGGTGCCGGGCGCGAAGCCGGACTCCAACCGGGACACCCACACGTCGATGCGGGTGCCGGCGCCCGACGAGCTGGCCGGGGGTGCGCACGGGACCGCGCGGGTGCCCCGGGCGGCGGGGGCGCCCCGGCCGGGGTCCGCACGGAACCGGGCGACCGCCCGCCGCCGCCGGATCACACTCGGCGCGGCGGCGGTCGCGCTGATCGCCGCGGTGGGAGTGGGGACGTGGGCGGTCACCTCCGGGGACGAGGAGCGCGGGGCGCCGTCCGACACGAAGAACTCAGCGCCGGGTTCTCCCTGACCGGGCGCCCAATAGCTCGGGGGCCGCTGTGGTGGGGCGTCCGCGGGTGTGTGTGGCTGGTCGCGCCGTTCCCCGCGCCCCTGAAGGGAACGGGCCTGCGGCCCGCCCGTCATCCTGAAAGGCACGGGGCGCAGCCCCGGTCGCTTCTCAGGGGCGCGGGGAACTGCGCGGACAACCCCCACCCACCCGCACCCGCCGACGAACCGCGCACCCCCGAGCTCACAGGCGCTCGCAACCACCCGGGAGGGATACGTTGCCGTAGCCGTTACGCTGGGGGCGTGGCAGTCGTCGATGTATCCGAAGAGCTGAAGTCCCTCTCGTCGACCATGGAGTCGATCGAGGCCGTTTTGGACCTCGACAAGCTGAGGGCAGAGATCGCCGTGCTCGAGGAGCAGGCGGCCGCGCCGTCCCTGTGGGACAACCCGGACGAGGCGCAGAAGATCACCAGCAAGCTGAGCCACCTCCAGGCCGAGGTCAGGAAGGCGGACACGCTCCGTGGTCGTATCGACGACCTCGGTGTCCTCTTCGAGATGGCCGAGGAGGAGGACGACCCGGACACCCGCGCCGAGGCCGAGGCGGAGCTCGCCTCCGTGAAGAAGGCCCTCGACGAGATGGAGGTCCGCACGCTCCTCTCCGGCGAGTACGACTCCCGTGAGGCGCTCGTCAACATCCGCGCCGAGGCCGGTGGCGTCGACGCCGCCGACTTCGCGGAGAAGCTCCAGCGGATGTATCTGCGCTGGGCCGAGCAGCACGGCTACAAGACGGAGGTCTACGAGACCTCGTACGCCGAAGAGGCCGGCATCAAGTCGACCACCTTCGCCGTGCAGGTCCCCTACGCCTACGGCACCCTCTCCGTCGAGCAGGGCACGCACCGCCTCGTGCGGATCTCGCCCTTCGACAACCAGGGCCGCCGCCAGACCTCCTTCGCGGGCGTCGAGATCCTCCCCGTGGTCGAGCAGACCGACCACATCGAGATCGACGAGTCCGAACTGCGCGTGGACGTGTACCGGTCGTCCGGCCCCGGCGGCCAGGGTGTCAACACCACCGACTCGGCGGTGCGCCTCACCCACATCCCCACCGGCATCGTCGTCTCCTGCCAGAACGAGCGCTCGCAGATCCAGAACAAGGCGACCGCGATGAACGTCCTCCAGGCCAAGCTGCTGGAGCGCCGTCGGCAGGAGGAGCAGGCCAAGATGGACGCCCTCAAGGGCGACGGCGGCAACTCCTGGGGCAACCAGATGCGTTCGTACGTGCTGCACCCGTACCAGATGGTCAAGGACCTGCGGAACAACTTCGAAGTCGGCAACCCCGAGGCCGTGTTCAACGGTGAGATCGACGGCTTCCTCGAGGCCGGAATTCGCTGGCGCAAGCAGCAGGAGAAGTAAGGGACGCGGCCACGCCCCAAGTCCCGGACAATCTCAGCGCTTTGTCGATAAGGCAACTGCCATCCACGCGATGGCAGTTGCCTTCTCTGTAGGGGGATGTCTGGGTTTTACGTCACACTCACACGACGTTCCCGCGGTCAAACCCGATGAACAGGACATCGCGTACGCAACGACCTTGACGTTGCTTCGAAAACTGGGAAGGCTGACGCGTGGCATGCGCATTACTGGGACGCATGTGAACCGGGGGATCTTGCAGGCTACCGACTGCCCCCGCTGATCGCGGCCCCGGGCGCTGCTCCATTTACTGATGAGCTACTGGGGGTAGCAGCCATATGACGAAGAAGACGCGGATCCGCGTGGCGCGAATAGCCGCGGGTGCCGTGATCGCCGCCGGCGCGTCGCTGACCGCCGCAGGTGCCGCTTCCGCGCTCGACCTCGGCGTCGGTATCGGCGTCAACACCGGCAACGGCGTCTCCGCCGACGTCGGTGTCTCGGTCGACACCGAGGGTGACACGGACGGCACGTCCATCGGTGCCACGCAGGGCACCACTGGCACCGCCGGTACGACGGGTGACACCGGCACCACGGGTGACACCGGCACCACGGGCACGACCGGCACCACCGGTACGACCGGGGACACGGGCACCACCGGTACGACGGGCACCACGGGCACGACCGGTGACACCGGCACGACTGGTACCACGGGCACGACGGGTACCACGGGCACGACCGGGACGACCGGCACGACCGGGACGACCGGCACCGACGGTGGCAACGGCAACTCGGGCGGTAACGGCAACTCCGGCGGTAACGGCAACTCGGGTGGCAACGGCAACTCGGGCGGTAACAGCAACTCGGGTGGCAACGGCAACTCCGGTGGCAACAGCTCCACCGGTGGCAACGGCAACTCCGGTGGCAACAGCTCCACCGGTGGTGACTCCACCTCGGGTGGCGGTTCCTCCACCACCGGCGGCGGTGACGCCACCTCCGGCGGGACCGAGCCCGACGGCGGCAACGACGAGGTCGTCCAGGAAGAGGGCTCCTCGCAACTGACCGACACCGGTTCCGAGGCCGAGGCTCAGGGCGCCGGCAGCGGTGAGCTGGCCGAGACGGGTGCCGCCGAGACCACGTTCCTGCTGGTCGGCGCCGCCACGATGATCGTCGGCGGTATCGGCTTCCGCCTGCTGCCCCGCCTGATGGGCGGTCGCGGCGCCGCGGCCTGATCCCTCGCGATCACGCACGGCACCCCGCACGTTCGAAGGCCCGGGGCGACAAGCCCCGGGCCTTCGTCGTGTCCGATCGCGCCGGCGGGGCGTACCCGCCGGTCACTCATGTGTCCGCTGTCGTCGCCCTAGGCCGTCGTCTGGTGCGCGAGCAGCGCCAGAGCCGTTATCAGGATCGCCAGGAGGGCGATCAGGGTCATCGGGCTCAGGCCCGCGAACGGATTCTCCTGCTGGAGCCGCTCGCGACTGGCCCGGCACACATGGCAGCGGCCCTCGGCGACGGGCGACGCGCAGTTCGCGCACACCAACCGGTCGTACGTCATGCGCCTCGCCCTCCTTGCAATGGCCTCACACACACCTCAACGCTTCGCGGAACCGGTGCGTTCCGCTGATTCGCCGGTCCCCTTCTCCTCCACTGTGCCAGGTTCCCCCGGTGCGTGCGCGGGCGCCCGGAAAAGGGGCGGGTGCCGTTCGTCGCACGGCGCCGGGATCGCCGAGGTCGCTCGCGCAGTTCCCCGCGCCCCTCACGAGGACGGGTAGCGGTACAGTCTCGACCATCCATTCCCCGACGGCCTGTGGTGCATCCGTGATCCGATTCGACAACGTGTCCAAGGTCTACCCGAAGCAGACCCGCCCCGCCCTCAGGGATGTGTCCCTGGAGGTCGAGAAGGGCGAGTTCGTGTTCCTCGTGGGGTCCTCCGGCTCCGGAAAGTCCACCTTCCTGCGGCTGATCCTCCGCGAGGAGCGGTGCAGCCAGGGTCAGGTGCATGTGCTGGGCAAGGATCTCGCGCGGCTGTCCAACTGGAAGGTGCCGCAGATGCGCCGCCAGCTGGGGACGGTGTTCCAGGACTTCCGGCTGCTGCCGAACAAGACGGTCGGCGAGAACGTCGCCTTCGCGCAGGAGGTCATCGGGAAGTCGCGCGGCGAGATCCGCAAGTCCGTGCCGCAGGTTCTGGAGCTGGTCGGCCTCGGCGGCAAGGAGGAGCGGATGCCGGGCGAGCTGTCCGGTGGTGAGCAGCAGCGCGTCGCCATCGCGCGGGCCTTCGTGAACCGGCCCAAGCTGCTGATCGCCGACGAGCCCACCGGCAACCTCGACCCGCAGACCTCCGTCGGCATCATGAAGCTGCTCGACCGGATCAACCGGACGGGTACGACCGTGGTCATGGCCACCCACGACCAGAACATCGTGGACCAGATGCGCAAGCGCGTCATCGAGCTGGAGAAGGGCCGTCTCGTCCGCGACCAGGCGCGCGGCGTCTACGGCTACCAGCACTGACCACTGCTCGACGACCGTCCACGGAAAGGCTTGACCAGACGCCATGCGCGCGCAGTTCGTCCTGTCGGAGATCGGTGTGGGTCTCCGCCGCAATCTCACGATGACTTTCGCGGTCGTCATCTCGGTGGCCCTCTCCCTCGCCCTGTTCGGCGGCTCCCTGCTGATGCGGGACCAGGTCAGCTCGATGAAGGGCTACTGGTACGACAAGGTCCAGGTGTCGATCTTCCTGTGCAACAAGGCGGACGCGGAGGCGGACGCCAACTGCTCCAAGGGCGCCGTCACCTCGGAGCAGAAGCAGCAGATCAAGAGCGACCTGGGCAAGCTCGACATCGTCGAGCAGGTCTACTACGAGTCGGCGGACCAGGCCTACAAGCACTACAAGGAGCAGTTCAAGGACTCCCCGCTGGCCGCCTCGCTCACCCCGGACCAGATGCAGGAGTCGTACCGGATCAAGCTGAAGGACCCGGAGAAGTACAAGGTGATCGACACCGCGTTCTCCGGGCGGGCCGGTGTCCAGTCGGTCGAGGACCAGCGGGACGTGCTGGAGAACCTGTTCAACCTGCTCGGCGGCATGAACGTCGCGGCGCTCGGGGTGATGGGTCTGATGCTGGTCGTGGCGCTGCTGCTGATCGTCAACACGGTGCGGGTCTCCGCGTTCAGCCGTCGGCGGGAGATCGGCATCATGCGGCTCGTGGGCGCGTCGGGCTTCTACATCCAGGCGCCGTTCATCATGGAGGCCGCGATCGCGGGCCTGATCGGCGCGGGCTTCGCCGGGACGCTGATCGTCGGTGGCAAGTACTTCCTGGTCGACCAGTGGCTCGCGGAGAAGATCCCGCTGGTCAACTTCATCGGCTGGGACGTCGTGCTGACCAAGCTGCCGCTGGTCCTGGCGATCGGACTGCTCATGCCGGCCATGGCCGCGTTCGTTGCGTTGCGGAAGTACCTCCGGGTCTGACGCCCGTTGCGCGATCATGACGATTCAGGGACACGATCGCCATTACCTGCGCGAATCTTGATCGTTAAGCTCGTTCCGACCGATCGCGCTTCCGGTGGACCTCCGGTTCCCGGAAGCAATGACAGTGAACGAGGGGAACGAGCGATCATGCACGCACTCAACGGGGGCGCAGGCAAGCGGATGGCCGGTACGGCGGTGGCGGCCGCCATCGGGGCGGCCCTGCTGCTGCCGGCCGTACCCGCCTCGGCCGCGCCGGCCGCTCCGGCCGCTCCGGCCGCGGCGACGGCTCCGGCTGTCGCCGCGAAGGGCGGCGAGTACAAGTACCACTACACATACCGGGTCATCCGCAAGACGACGCCCGCCGAGGTGTCGTTCAAGAAGATGAACAAGATCATGAACGGTGTGTTCCCGATCAAGGGCATGCCGAAGACGGTCAAGAAGAATCAGAAGATCTGTCTGAAGATGGTCAAGGACTGCAACCCGGTGCGCGTCACCGCGGTCGGCAAGACCTACTTCACCCTCAAGTCCCTCCCCGGGCACCTGGAGGGGGCCGGCAAGATCATCACCTTCAAGCTGGTGAAGAGGAACGGCTACCTCGTCCTCGACGTGTCGGCCCACGGTCCCAAGGCGGTCTGGCAGAAGCACCCCATCACCGACAAGTCCAACCGGCTCTTCGCCAGGGGCATGTGGGGCGCGTACGCGGTGAACCTCGCCAAGGCCGCCGAGTACAACCTGGTGTGACCGGACGGGAAGAAAGTGTGCCGCACGTCACGGCATATCTGATGGTGTGACGCACGCCAATGGGGCCGTACCGGCAAGGACCGCTACGGCCCCTCCCGTTGTCCTAGACTCGCCGACATGTCAGGCCGCGACCTGTTCTCCCAGCCCCGCCGCATCCGCCGCGGGGCGGCCCTGACATTGGTCTTCGCGAGCGTGCTCGCCACCGGCACCGCGACCGGCTCCTTCGAGGACCCCTACCGCAAGGACGACGCCTCCGGCGCACCACGCTCCGCCCCGGCCGCCCGGCAGCAGGACGTCGCCGAGGCCGCCGCCGAGGCCATGGCCGAGGGCACCTCCCCCCTGGAGGCCGCCGAGCGGGCCGTCAGCCGCAGCGGCGACCGCTGGGGCGCGGTCTACTCCGAGGGCGAGTACGAGGAGTTCCAGGAGGCCCTCGACGGCGAGTACACCGGCGTCGGGCTGTGGGCGCGGTTGCGGCGCGACGGCCGGGTCGAGATCACCCGCGTCCAGGACGGCTCGCCCGCCGCCGGCGCCGGGATCCGCGCCGGGGACCGGCTCGTCAGCGTCGACGGCGAGAAGGTCGACGGCCGCCCCGTCACGGACGTCGTCTCCTTACTGCGCGGCGACGCGATCGACGGGGGAGAAGACACCGCCGAGGACGCCGCCGCCGGTACGAAGGTGTCGCTGGGCCTGCAACGTGGCACCCGGACCTGGCAGGAGACCCTGCGCAGGGCCCGTCTCTCCACCGAGGACGTCACCGTCAGCAGCCTTGCCGACGGGATCACCGTGATCAAGGTCGACGCGTTCACCAAGGGTTCGGGAGACATGGTGCGCGCGGCCGTCGAGCAGGCCGCCGACGCGACCGGGTTCGTGCTCGACCTCCGCGGCAACTCCGGCGGCCTGGTCGCCGAGGCCGTCACCGCCTCCTCCGCCTTCCTCGACGGCGGCCTCGTCGCCACCTACGACGTCAACGGCGAACAGCGCGCCCTGCACGCGGACGCCGGCGGCGACAGCACCAGACCGCTGGTCGCGCTCGTCGACGGCGGCACGATGAGCGCGGCCGAACTGCTCACCGGAGCGCTCCAGGACCGCGGCCGCGCGGTGGTCGTGGGCTCCCGCACCTTCGGCAAGGGCTCCGTGCAGATGCCGAGCCGCCTCCCCGACGGGTCCGTCGCCGAGCTGACCGTCGGCCACTACCGCACCCCCTCCGGCCGCGGTGTCGACGGCCGGGGCATCACGCCCGACCTGGACGCCGACGACGACGCCCTCCAGCGGGCGGAGACGGTGCTGAGCGGGCTCGGCGAGTACGAGTAATCGGCTTTCCCCGGCACCCCCGCGTAGTGCGAAAATGGACGGCACTATGAGCAAGGGAATGTACGTACCCAAGGAGTCGCAGCCCAAGCAGGGCGGGGCGGCCGCCAAGGCGAGGGACGGCGAGAAGGGCGGCAAGCGCAAGATCGTCGCCCAGAACAAGAAGGCCCGCCACGACTACGCCATCATCGACACCTACGAGGCCGGGCTCGTCCTGACCGGCACCGAGGTCAAGTCGCTGCGTGAGGGCCGGACCTCGCTGACCGACGGCTTCGTCCAGATCGACCGGGGAGAGGCGTGGCTGCACAACGCGCACATCCCGGAGTACCACCAGGGCAGCTGGACCAACCACTCCGCGCGCCGCAAGCGGAAGCTGCTGCTGCACCGCGAGGAGATCGACAAGCTGGAGTCCAAGGCACAGGAGACGGGGCACACGATCGTGCCGCTCTCCTTGTACTTCAAGGACGGCCGCGCCAAGGCGGAGATCGCGCTCGCCCGAGGCAAGAAGGAGTACGACAAGCGGCAGACCCTGCGGGAGAAGCAGGACCGGCGGGAGTCGGACCGCGCCATCGCCGCGGCGAAGCGCAAGCAGCGGGCGTAGCCGGGGTGACGCGCGCGTGGCCGCCGGGAATACGGTGGCATGCGCTCGCGTTGGTCACGTACGATGGCATCCGCACCTCACAGCGGGTGCGAGCGCCCTCCTCGGAGGGGTTGAAAACACAACATGGGGATGATCGGTTTCGACAGCGGATGTCGAAGCAGGGGAAGCGTGTCGAGGAAGCGGCCATGATCTCGTAAACCACAGGCCGAAAAAAATAATCGCCACTGTTAAGAGCGATTCTCCCGAGCAGCGCTTCGCTCTCGCCGCCTGATCTCAGGTAGCGAGACCGAGCCTCTCACTTAAAGGGAGTGTCAGCCCGGGGCTGTTCCCGACCCGGATCCTGGCATCAGCTAGGGGACTAAACCTTGATCCCGGTCACGGGGTGAAGAGGGAAATCAAACAGTGACTGAGCCCGTCGGCGACTTGTTCGCGTGATCGCCGGGGCTGAGAAACTCATAGCGAACTGCACACGGAGAAGCCCTGGTTCCGCACCGTTGGACGCGGGTTCGATTCCCGCCATCTCCACAATTCCCATGTGACGCATGAACAGCGGGGCCCGGTGGTCGACCAGACCACCGGGCCCCGCTGCGTCGTTCGCCCGAGCCGTCGGCTCCCGGCCCGCCCCTCAGCCCGCCGGCCGGCGGGCCGTGCTCGCCCGTGGGGTCAGGCGGGCGGGGAGCAGGGTGGCCTCGGGGACGGGGGCGCCGTCGAGCTTCCTCATCAGCAGGGCCACGGCCTGCTCGCCCAGCTCGGTCGACGGGACGGCGACCGACGTGAGGGGGACACGCGGCGACGTGGCCAGGTCCTCGGGACACAGGGCCGTGATCGAGAGGTCGGCCGGGACACGGAGACCGAGGTGCTCGAAGGCGTCCAACAGAGGGTCCAGAACGGCCTCGTTGTGGACCACCACGCCGGTGAGGGCGGGGTGTTCGCGCAGCAGCCGCTCGGCGACCTCGCGGGCCGCCGCGGGCGTGGCCTCGCACGGGTGGACCGTGGACGTCATGCCGTGGCGGGTGGCGGCGGCCGTGAAGCCCTGGAGGACCCGCTGCGCGAACGACGTCCGACGGACGTACACCTCGGGCGGCGAGCCGATCAGGGCCACGGTCCGGTGGCCCAGGCCGGCCAGATGGTCCACGCACAACTCGCCCGCCGCCCGGAAGTCCAGGTCGATGCAGGTCAGCCCGTCCGCCGAGGCGGGGAAGCCGATCAGCACGGAAGGACGGTCCAGGGTGCGCAGCAACGGCAGCCGTGGGTCGTGGAGTTGGACGTCCATCACGATCAGCGCGTCGACGAGGGCCGTGTCCGCGACCCGGCGCAGCCCCTCCTCGCCCTCCTCCTGGGTCAGCAGCAGCACATCGTGGTCGTGCGCGCGGGCCGACGTCACCACCGACACCGCGAAGCCCATCACCACCGGCACATGGATCCCGGCCCGCAACGGCACCACCATCGCCAGCACGTTCGACTTGCTGCTGGCCAGGGCGCGGGCACCGGCGTGCGGGCGGTAGCCCAGCTCACGGATGGACGCCTCCACCCGTGCCCTGGTCTCCGCGGAGATCGGGCGCTTCCCGCTCAGCGCGTACGACACGGTGCTGGGGGAGACCCCCGCGTGCCGCGCCACATCCGTGATCTTCACCGTCACCGCGATCCCCCGCCTTCCGGGCCCGGCTCCACGTCCAACGTCAGGAAGCCCGTGCCGGACGCCGCCCGGACCTCCCGCCCGTCCGCCCACGGGGCCCTCGGGTCACCGCAGGAGGCCCGCAGGACGTTCCCCTCCCGTACGACGGTGAACGTCACGTCGCCCCCCTCCGCGGCGAAGCGCTTCGACGGGCGAAGGTAAGGGCGGGACGTGGACACGTCAATGGGGTGTGCGGAAAACGGTCGGGCGCCGGTTGGACGCGGCCAGGGACAGCAGCAGGGCAAGGGCGGCGGCGGCCGCCGGCACGGCGAAGCCGGTGGTGGCCGGGCCCGGGCCGTGGTCCACCATCCAGCCGCCGAGCGCGGAACCGCCCGCGATGCCGCCGAGGAGTCCGGTGACCGCGAGGGTCATGCCCTCGTTCAACTGGCCCTCGGGGGTGCGCTCCTGGATCAGGGACATCGCCGTGACCATGGTGGGCGCGGTGGCCATGCCGGCCACCAGGAGGGCGGGGGCGAGGGGGAGGAGCGAGCCGGTGGACGAGGCGGTGAGCCACGGCAGGGTCATCAGGGCCGTCATGGCGGCCAGGCAGAGCGGGAAGCGGCGGTCGGCGGAACGGGTCACCCGTATCGCGCCGAACGCCAGGCCCGCGACGCAGGAGCCGGCCGCCTGGAGGCCGAGGATCAGACCCGCCGCGGCGGCGTCGCCGTGCGCGTCGGCGTGGGCGACCGTGACGACCTCCAGAGAGCCGAAGACGGCGCCCATGGCGAGGAAGACGGCGAGGAGGGCGGGGACGCCGGGGGCCCGGACGGGGGACCGGGCGGCCGTACGGCCGCTCGGCGGCGGCTCGGTGGCGCGCTGGGCGGCGAAGACCAGGACGCCGGTCAGGACGACGATGCCGCCGAACAGGGTGCCGGCCTCGGGGAACAGGGAGGTGCACAGGAACGCGGCGATGACGGGGCCGACCATGAAGCACAGTTCGTCCGCGGCCTGTTCGAAGGAGTTCGCGGTGTGCAGGGCCGCCGGGTCGTCCTTCAGGAGGTGGGCCCAGCGGGCGCGGGCCATGCCGCCGGTGTTGGGGACGGTGGCGGTGGCGGCGTAGGAGGCGAAGAGGGTCCAGGCCGGGGCGTCCCAGTGGACGCAGGCGGTCAGGGAGAGGCCGCCGAGGAGGGCGAGGGCGGTGGCCGGGACGGCGACCCGGGCCTGGCCGTGGCGGTCGACGAGGCGGGCGGTGAGGGGAGCGACCAGGGCGGTGGCGGCGAGGCCGGTGGCGACGACGGCGCCGGCGAGGGCGTAGGAGTCGCGGGCGGGGGCGATCATCAGGATCGCGCTCACGCTGAACATGCCCATGGGGAGGCGGGCGAGGAGGGCGCCGAGGGTGAAGGCACGGGTGCCGGGGATGTGGAAGAGGTGGCGGTAGGAGAGGGCGCGGGTGGGTTCGGGCGCGCCTGAGGGGGTGGGCGTGTCGCTGCGTCGGCGGGTTCGGGCGTGTTGCGGCTGGTCGCGCAGTTCCCCGCGCCCCTTGGGTCGGCGGGGGTGGACGTCGGCTGGCATGGGATCAAGCCTGCTTTCGTTCTTGATCCACCGTCCAACACCTACTCCGTGGTGATTCACGCACCCTGGTTGTAAGTTCGGCGGATGTCCCTCGCTTCCGATGCCGTCGCGCCGCGGCTGCTGCGTGCCTTTCTCGCTGTCGTCGACGAGCTGCACTTCACCCGGGCCGCCGCCCGGCTCTACGTCGCCCAGCAGGCGCTCAGCCGGGATGTGCGGCGGCTGGAGCGGGAGCTGGGCGTGGAGTTGTTCGTGCGGACGACCCGGCAGGTGGCGCTGACGCCCGACGGGGAGCGGCTGGTGCCGCACGCGCGGCGCGTGCTGGAGGCGCAGGACGCGCTCGTGGGGGCGTTCCGGCAGGCCCGGCCGTTGCTGGTGGACCTGAACTCGCCGGGGCTCGCCACCGGCGTACGGGTGTTGCGGCGGGCGCGGGAGCTGGTGCCCGACGTGGAGTTGCTGGCGCGGTACGAGAGCGGGCTCACGTACGCCGCCGCCGAGATCCTCGCCGGGCGGCTGGACGTGTCGTTCGGCAGGTTCGCGGGGCTGGACCCGGCGGTGCGGGCCCGGCTGGAACAACAGCCCGTGCGGTACGAGCCGATGGCGGTGATCCTGCCCGAGGACCACCGGCTGGCCGCGCTGGACGCCGTGCCGCTGGCGGAGCTGAGGGGCGAGACCGTGTACGCGGGTGCCGGCAATCCCCGTACGCCGGAGTGGACGGAGCTGGCGCGGCAGCTGTTCGCGGGGCGGGGGATCGAGATCGCGCCCGCGGCGCCCCTGGTGGTGGGCGAGGAGGAGTTCGCGCGGGTCATGGCCAAGACGCGGACGCCCGTGCTGGCGGTGGTGGACTTCCCGCCCATGCCGCGCAGTGTGCTGCGGCCGCTCGTCGACCCCGTCCCGCTGTCCCCCGTCTCGCTGGTGTGGCGGAAGGGGTTCACGCACCCGGGGCTCGATGCCCTGCGGCGGGCCGCCACCGAACGAGCGGGCGCGGAAGTATGGCTTTCATATCCGGAGGACGGGTGGATTCCGGCTACAGATGCACTCATCATGATGAGTTTCATCTGATAGCACAGATGTCACATCTCTCCCGTCCCCTACATTCGGGCCCCCGGGTGCGTGTGATGGGCGGGGCGCCCCGGATCGGGTGGGGGCCCGGTCCGGTACGGAAAAGTGCGAGAGTCCGGCATCGAACACGCATCCGCAACCCGTGGGGGGAAGCGCGTGCACGTGGAGAACTGGCCGAAAGGCACCCAGCCGGAGCGGTCCGACGGTGACAGCCGTGACGAACACCGTGGTGACGTCGAGGGTGCCCTCGGTACCGACCCGTTCGCCCGGACCGGCGCCACCGGTGACGAGGTGGTGTGGCCCGAGGCCGTCGGCAGAACGGGATCCGTGCCCCGGCCGTCGACCGCCTTCGCCGGTGTGCCCCGGCAACCCGGCGCCGCCGGGCGCGAGGCAGGCCGGCCGGGCACCGTGGCGTCCCCCTGGGAGCAGCCCGACCAGCCCGGCCGCACCCACGACCCGCACGAGGTGACCATTCAACTCGACGGCGTCGGACGGGAACTGGACGGTCCGGGCAGGCATGCGGGCAAGAACCCGGACAAGGCCGCCGGGGGCCAGCCCGACGGGCCGGTCTTCGTCGACGAGTCGGGGCGCCGCCGCAACCGCTACCGCAAGCTCGGCATCGCGGTCGGCACCGTCTGCGCCGCGTACGCCGTCGTCATCGTCGGCACGCTGGTGTCGGGCAACTCGGACGCGCCCTGGCTGCCGATGCCCATGCAGAAGGACGAGGCACCGGCGGACAAGGTGGACACCCCGCCGCAGCCGGCCGCGTCGGCCGATGTCGCCGACACCGCCGAGGGGGTCGTGCCGCCGCCGAGCGCCGGGTCGGTCTCCCCGGGAGTGGCGCCCGCGCCGGGCCGCGGCGACGCCCGCGGCGACGCCCGCGACGACGGGAAGAAGAAGGTCCCGGAGGCCTCCGCGAGTGCCCGGCCCAGCGGCGGCGCGAGCGCCGGCCCGCGGCCGAAGCCGACCACCGGTGTGAAGGAGCCCGAGCCCTCGGTCTCCGCGTCCCAGCCGGCGGGCGGCGGCTCCAGCCCCACACCCACCCCGACGCCCACACCCTCCGAGTCCGGCGGCCCCGCTCCCGGCCCGGGATCCGGCACGGACACCGTCGCCGGCGGTCCGCCGACCCCGGCACCGGTCGAGCCCGCCACCGCGGCACCGGAGAGCCCGCAGGCCCCGCAGACCTCGGAGACCCCCGCATAATGACCCGCTTCAGGCGCGGCGGCACACCTTCGCGTGCCGCCGCCGAGCGCCGTACCCGCACACCCCGTTCGCCCGAGGCCGCCGACGGCACGGCCGTAAGCCCCCCGAAGGGCCGGCCGAAGGACTCGTCGAAGAACTCGTCGAACGGCTTGTCGAAGCGCCCGCCGAAGGGCTCGTCGAAGCGCTCACCGAAGCGCCGGACCGTGCGGCTGCCGCTCCGTCACATCCTGCCGTGCCTGTTCCTCGTCGCCCTGATGGCGATGCTGATGCTGCGCGGCTACGTGCACAGCGAGATCCTCGCCGACCACCGGGTCCGTCCGCCCGTGTCGAACGACCGCGTGCCGAAACGGATCCTCGACGGCGGGCCGGTGATCGACACCCGCTCGGGCCGTGCGGCCAGCCTCGACGTACCCGACCGCGAGGTGGTCCTCACCTTCGACGACGGCCCCGACCCCGTGTGGACGCCCAAGGTCCTCGACGTGCTGAGGAAGCACGACGCGCACGCCGTCTTCTTCATCACCGGCACCATGGCCTCGCGCTACCCGGACCTGGTGCGGCGCATGGTCGACGAGGGCCACGAGATCGGGCTGCACACCTTCAACCACCCCGATCTCTCGCTCCAGTCCAAGGGCCGCATCGACTGGGAGCTGTCCCAGAACCAGATGGCGCTCGCGGGCGCCGCGGGCATCCGGACCTCGCTGTTCCGGCCCCCGTACTCGTCGTTCTCGGGCCGTATGGACAACCGGTCCTGGCCGGTGACGCAGTACATCGGCAGCCGCGGCTACATCACCGTCGTCAGCGACACCGACAGCGAGGACTGGAGCAGGCCCGGCGTCGACGAGATCATCCGCCGGGCCACACCGAAGCGCGGCGAGGGCGCGGTCGTGCTGATGCACGACTCCGGCGGCGACCGCTCGCAGACCGTCGCCGCGCTAGACCGGTTCATCGTCGGGCTGCGCGACCAGGGTTACGCGTTCCACACCCTCACCGGGGCGCTCGACGCGCCCAGCGCGCACACCGAGGTCACCGGGGTCGGCCTGTGGAAGGGCAAGGCGTGGGTGGCGCTCGTCCAGGCGTCCGAGCGGATCACGGGCATCCTCGTCGTGGCCCTCTCGGTCGTCGGCGTCCTCGTCCTCACCCGCTTCGGCCTGATGCTCATCCTGTCGGTGTGCCACGCCCGCAAGGTCCGCCGCAGGAACTTCCGCTGGGGCCCCGACGGCCCCGTCACCGAACCGGTGTCCGTCCTCGTCCCCGCCTACAACGAGGCCAAGTGCATCGAGAAGACCGTCCGTTCGCTGGTGGCCAGCGACCATCCCATCGAGGTCCTCGTCATCGACGACGGGTCCAGCGACGGCACCGCCCGGATCGTCGAGGAGCTGAGCCGGGACCTGCCCGACGTGCGGGTCGTGCGGCAGCTCAACGCGGGCAAGCCCGCCGCCCTCAACCGGGGCATCGCCAACGCCCGGCACGACCTGATCGTGATGATGGACGGCGACACGGTCTTCGAACCGTCCACCGTCCGCGAACTGGTCCAGCCGTTCGCCGACCCGCGCGTCGGCGCCGTCGCCGGCAACGCGAAGGTCGGCAACCGCGACACCCTCATCGGCGCCTGGCAGCACATCGAGTACGTGATGGGCTTCAACCTCGACCGCCGCATGTACGACGTCCTGCGCTGCATGCCCACCATCCCCGGCGCCGTCGGCGCCTTCCGCCGCGAGGCCCTCGAACGGGTCGGCGGCATGAGCGAGGACACCCTCGCCGAGGACACCGACATCACCATGGCCATGCACCGCGACGGCTGGCACGTCGTCTACGCGGAGAAGGCCCGCGCCTGGACCGAGGCCCCGGAATCCGTGCAGCAGCTGTGGTCACAGCGCTACCGCTGGTGCTACGGCACCATGCAGGCGATCTGGAAGCACCGCAAGGCCCTGTTCGAACGGGGCCCCTCGGGCCGCTTCGGGCGGGTGGGCCTGCCGCTGGTGTCGCTGTTCATGGTGGTCGCGCCCCTGCTGGCCCCGCTCATCGACGTGTTCCTCCTGTACGGGCTGGTGTTCGGGCCGACGGAGAAGACGATCGGCGCGTGGTTCGGCGTCCTGGCCGTCCAGGCCGTGTGCGCGGCGTACGCCTTCCACCTCGACAAGGAACGCATGACCCATCTGATCTCCCTGCCGCTGCAACAACTCCTCTACCGCCAGCTGATGTACGTCGTCCTGCTCCAGTCGTGGATCACCGCCCTGACCGGCGGCCGGCTGCGCTGGCAGAAGCTGCGGCGCACCGGCGCGGTGGGACTGCCGGGTGATCCCGGCGGAACCGGCGGGACGAGCGCGCCCGACGCCGGGACCAAGCCGCGCGAGGGGAGCCCGGTCGGATGAGCACCCTGACGCAGACCACGACGGAGGAGACCCCGAAGGCGCCGCCCGCGCCCGCCCGCGACCGCTACTTCGACTTCCTGCGGGCCCTCGCCATCTTCCGCGTGGTCCTCTACCACCTCACCGGCTGGGCCTGGCTGCCGCTGGTCTTCCCCTCCATGGGCGTGATGTTCGCGCTGGCCGGCAACCTGATGGCCCGCTCGCTGAAGCGTCCGGCCCTCCAGGTCGTCAAGGGCCGGCTGCGCCGACTGCTGCCGCCCGTCTGGCTGCTGGGCGTGATCGGTGTGACCGGCATGGTGGCGCAGGGCTGGGCGCCCGACGCGGAGGGGCATCCCGCGTGGTGGTGGTCCCACCTCACGTTCTGGATCCTCCCGATCAGCGACCCCCCGTACGCCGAGGGCCTGCCCGGCGCGCACGGCTTCATCGGCGCCGACTGGGCCGTGGAACTCGCCGGGCCCCTCTGGTACGTCCGCGCCTACCTCTGGTACGTCGTCCTGTCCCCGGTGCTGCTGCGCGCGTTGAGGGCGGTGCCCGTGGTGACGCTCCTCTTCCCGGTCGCCCTGTCGGCCGTGCTCGAACTGGGCTATCTGTCCCTGCCCGGCGAGCGGTTCGCGTCGGGGCTCACGGACTTCAGCACCTTCGGCGCGTGCTGGATCCTCGGCATGGCCCACCAGGAGGGCATCCTCAGGCGTCTGCCCCGCTACATCGTCCCCTCCGTCGCCCCGGCCGTGGCCCTGACGGGCCTCTGGTACGCCCTGAACCACGACTTCGGCAACGGCAACGACCTGGACTCCATGCCGTTCGCCCAGGCGCTGTGGTCCCTCGGCACGGTGGCGCTGCTGCTCCACCTCAGCCCGTCGTGGTCCGAGTGGCCGCGCCGACTGCGCCGCTGGGACGGGGTGATCACCTTCCTCAACTCCCGTGCGGTGACGATCTATCTGTGGCACAACACGTGCATCCTCGTCGCCGCGACCCAGTGGGACCGGCTGTGGTCGGTGGTGGTCCTCGAACAGAACGTGCCCTGGCTCCTGGAGAGCGTCTGGCCCGTGCTGGCCCTCACCTGGGTGCTGATCGTCGGCTGTGTCGTCGCCTTCGGCTGGGCGGAGGACCTGGCGGCCCGCCGCCCGCCGAGACTGTGGCCGAACGGCGGCCGCCGGGCCGGTCGGGGCGCGCGCAGGCATTGACCGCCCCCGGGGGCGGCGACATCGTGGCCGCCCCGTCCGGTCATGTAGTGACCCCGTAACCAACCGGGATACGCACTTGCGTACGACTGAGCTGGTGATGGATGTTGGGCTCGCTGGAGGCAGGCGTTCCTTGCCTCGCCGAAGCGACCCGAGGAGTGACACCCGCCGATGACTCAGCCTCCCGGCCAGCCGCCGTACGACGGTTACGGGGCCCAGCAGCCGCAGCAACCGCCGTACCCGGGGCCGTACGGGACCCCGCCGGGGGCGTCCGGTCAGGCTCCCGGTCACCCCGGCCCCCCGCCGAACCCCTACACGACCGCCCCGCAGCAGCCGTACGGCGCGGCTCAGCCGCCCTACGGCGCGCCGGGTATGCCGGGTGCGCCCGGCGCGCCGAACTACGGTCAGCAGTACGGCGGCTATCCGCCCCCTCCGCCCTCGGGCGGCAACGGCGGCAAGATCGCGCTGATCGTGGTCGCCGCGGTGGCCGCCCTCGCGGTGATCGGCGGCGGGATCTTCCTGCTCACCTCCGACGACGGCGACGACACCGCGGCCAAGCCCCGGCAGAGCGTGTCGGCGCGGGCCGACGAGTCGAAGACGCCCACCTCCGAGCCCACCGAGGAGTACTCCCCGACCCCCGAGGACACCGACGCCGGCGGCGACGCGTCCACGGCGCCTCGCACGGGCGTCGAGGGCCAGTGGCAGGACGACGAGGCGCGCACCCTGACGATCGGCAAGGAGCAGTCCTCCGGCGACCTCCAGGGCCAGCACCCGCTGTCGTACATCGACATGGTCGGCGGCAAGGGCATCCTGACGGGTGTCGGCAAGTACCGCGACGAGAACAACTTCCGCATGGCGCTGCGGCCGATGGCCTCGGAGAACGTGGACGACAAGGACATCACCTTCGCCACGGTCCGCCGCTCCGGCAACGACGTCGTCATCACCTGGGAGGACGGCGGCGGCACGGACAAGCTGAGCTACGTGGGGGAGGCGTCGGGCTGACGCGCCCGGCGAGCGACAGCGGGCGAGTCAGTTCACGGTCCATGGCTGGAGGTCATGCCGGTACCAGGTGCCTGAGTCGCCGCCGAGATCGGCCGGGTCGGCGGGGCCGACCGGAACGAACCCGGCCTTGATCAGGACTCTTCGGGAGGCGGCATTCTGGTGGGAGGTGGCCGCCCGCAGTTCACGCAGGCCGTGCGTCACTGTCGCGATCCGGCACAGCTCCCGGACGGCCGCGGTCGCCACACCGCGGCCGGCGGCCCGCTCCGCGACCCGGTACCCGAGTCTGGCGGTGCCGTCCTCCAGGTCGTACAGGTTGAACCTGCCGAGCACGGAGCCGTCCTCGTCGACGAGCGCGTAGAAGGCACAGGCGCCGGTCTCCTGCTCGGCCAACAAGGCGTCGTACCTGTCGGTGAACCGGTCGAAGAAGTCGTCACCGCGGTCGGGGATCGAGGCGGCGAAGTAGGCGCGGTTCGCCAACTCGAAGGCCAGGACCGCCGGGGCGCGGCCGGCATGCAGCCGTATCAGACTGGGCATCGCCCGACCCTATCCGGACGTATTCACGTCTGAGTCTGATCGGCTGCTTTGAGCGCGCGTATGAGGTGACCGAACGGCACTGGGCTTGTGGTGAGGATGGTGCCGGGGGCAGTTCGCTCATCTCCAACAGGTGCTTGAGCTGGCCGCGTGTGACGGCGGGGCCGCCGAAGCCCATGCGCAGAGCGGTCTCGTGGATGATCGCGGTGTACGGGGGCGGGCTGTCGCGGTGCATGATGCCCTGCCGCTTGATCCGGTACGTGAGCCGGTGCTCGATCTCGTACTGCCGCATCGGCGGCACCACCGCCCGGAAGAGGGCTCGGGCGTGATCGGTGGTCTGCAGCAGCGCGGGAAGCGCCGACAAGCTGCGCTCCATGGCACGGGCGTACGACTGGTCGGAAACGCGTACCGGCACACGAAGGGGCCCTCGTCGGTGCGGCTGGTCGCCCTGCACGGCGGGCGGCTGCGCGTCTTCGTGTGAAACGGGAGCCCGTACGTGCCGCCCTCGTTCGGCGAGGTGGGTGTCAGCCCCCGCGTGCCCTCGCCGCCGGCGGCGGATGTCGAGCACGGGCGGGGTCTCTTCCTCGTCCGGCAGTGCGCGGACCGGTGGGGGTGCTGGCCGTTGGAGGGCGGGAGCCTTGGGTGGGGCGGGGGCAAGCTGATGTGGTTCGAGGTGGGCGGGGACGTCGCGTGAGGGGCCGCGCTCCGCCACGTGCCGGGCGAGCGAGTCGACGCCGGGGCGGGCGTACCGATCAGGCGCTCAGCCGGTCCGGGTTCGTGCTTGCTTGCGGTATCCATCCATAATGTCCTGGCGGAGCAGGAAATCGAAGCCGACAGACGCCAGGCGTATCCCCAGCTGATAGCCCTCGATGCCAAGTTCGTGTGCGGTGTTCGCCAGGTGCCAGTCGTTGGCGGCAAGCCTGCTGAGAAGGTGACCGCGACGGACCTGGGTCTCCGACAGACGAAACGTCTTGAGGTAGGCGATCCTGCCCTTGTGGTCGGTGATGGTTTCACCGATGTGGTTCTCCTGCTGAGGACGGAACTGCGGCAAGAAGCGGGAGAGCGTGAAGCCCCGCATTTGGTAGACCGTCTGCCAGGTATACGCGTGCTCCAGCAGGCCGGCCGCCATGGTTGTGTCGTGAAAATCCGTCCAAGCATGTTCCTGCTCGGCAACTGCCGTGCGCAGGTGGGCCAGGGAGCGGATCTGCGAGTCGGAGATGCGGGCCCGGAAATCACGTACCGGTGGCATCAGCATGGCGTAGGTGTAGATCAGGTCGCCGTACATGTCCTGCAGGAGTGTGGGGTGGAGGGCGCGGTAGTCGTCGGGATGCGGGACCACGAAGGCGGACGCGAGTGCGTCGGCGACGTAGACCATCACACCGCATTGATCGGGGTGGATCTCGAAGATGCGCAGTGCGTCGGCGAGTCCGCTTACTTCGGCACCCACATAGGCTTCCTCGACGCGCGGGGAGAGCCCTCGGCTGATCGCACGCTGCGACCACTCCTCCCAGGCGATGGAGGGGCCGCCGAAGTGCAGTGCCAGGTAGCCTTCCATTGCCAGGTGCATGGGGAGGAACCGCAGCCGGTCTCTGGCCTGGCGGCGGGCCATCCTGCGGTGGATGTGCAGGCCCATGGTGGCGGCGGGCGCCGCCTTGCCGTCAGTGGAAAGCTGGGTGCCGTAGGCGGCTGCCGGCGTGCCGTCGTCAGTCCATGTGGCGACGAATCCATGGGGGATGTAGGAGGTATAGACGGCGCGTGGGCCGACCTCGACCAGACCGGTCGCACCGCCGTAGAGCTGAGGCCGCAGGCGGAGGTCGGCGATAGGTTCGTCACGTACGAGCGGCACCAGACGGACGGCACCCCAGACCTGTGAGGGGCGGGCGGTCAGGCCGGTCAGGTCCAGTGTGGTCATCGCGCCTGCTCCTGCTGGTGTCCGCTCAGCATGTGAGCGGCACGGGTGTTCATGTACGTGACCAGTTCGGCCAGGCCGGTCCGGCCTTCCGCGAACTGGGCGAGTTCCACCAGCGCGGGAAGGTCCTCGGCGTCACGGATACCCGCGGTGGGCACCGTCGGGGACAGCCGACGTACGTCGAAATCGGCCGCGTCGTAGACGGGGTTGAGATGGACGATGCTGGTGCGACGCTTGGGGTCGAGCCGAGTGCGCCAGATGCGCAGCACCTCGGCGGCCAGGCCAGGAGGTGCGTTGTCCCATCCGTCGGAAACGATCACCAATCTGGACGGTGTGGTGTCCAGCGCGTCGAGGATCCGCCGGCCCAACGGCGTCGGCCCGTACGGGCGGGTCAGCAGTGCGTCGGTCCGCCCGGACGTCCACAGCGCGGTGTAGGTGCCGGAAAGAGCCGCGAGCAGATAGTGGCAGGCCAGTGCCACGGCCAGCGGTCGACGACGCTTGTGAACCGAACCGAAGGCGGAAAAGCTGTCGTCCAGGACGGCGGTGACCTTGCCCCAGCTCCCCCGGTGGCGGCCGGCCGCCCGGTCGGCGGCCGATTCCAGGGCGTGGGTCAGCTCGGCACGTCGGCGCAGGCGGTCCTCGACCGGCAGCGAAAGCACATAGGTCGCCAACCGGGTCAGCGGCATCCGGGACAGGTCTGCCTGTACTCCCGCGATCCCGCTCTTGCGCGCGGACTCCTGCAACCGCAAGGTCTCCTGGCGGGTCATCCGCGGGGCTATGCGCTCCAGGAAAACCTTTCGGGGGATCTTGTGCTTGGCGGCGAAGCCCTCGGCAGCCGTATAGGGCAGCTCGTACAGGGCGGCCTGCTCGTAGTGCGCGCGGCGCCACGTCTCCAAGAGAGGAGTCGCGTAGTGCTTGCGGGACAGCGGCGCAAAGACGAACGCCCCCAGCTCTTCGGTGGCAGGGACCAGGTGTGCGTGGCGAAGGGCTCGCTTGAGGCCGCTGCGGTACTTCACGGCATCGAACGCCAGGTCCGGGCGGGCGGACAGCCAGTCACGCATGATCGCGCGCGTGCGACGGTTGTTCACCCCGGCCCGGCGTAAGGCATTGAACAGCCCGTACACGCGTTGCGGCGGCAGCGTCGCCAGACGGCACGCGATCAGTCGGCCCTCGCTGCGACGCTGGTCGGCAGTGGCCTCACGGGTGGTCTCCAGCAACTGTCTGATGATGAGGACCGCGTTGTAGTCGTTGATGTCGAGCGCAAGCACTCCGGCGTACAGGTCACGGTAGTTACCCAGCATGTATGCATGGAGGAAGCCCAAGGACAGCCGCTGCTCGCCCTCGTCGCTGTGGAATTCACGTTGGCCGGTGGAGGTGGTTGCCGCGTTGACGAAGAGCAGTACATCGTCGGCTGCGACGAGGTCCCCGTACGAATCCATCCCGTTCTTTCCTCAAGAGTGCGGATGCCGGCCGGGGAATGGGGGCACGAACTGCGAATCAGTGCTGAAATGGCATTTTCCGGAAGTCGCACCGAAGTCCCGCGGCCGGCCTCCGGACCGTAACAGGGCAGCCCACACGCCCTCTACTGTTTTCCTTCACCTCGCCTCCACGCGGGAAGCCTGATCGACACGACCTTCCCGAATGAACGCGGGTGCCCGAGTGCGACCCCGTTCAAGTCTCCTGGTCCAAGTCTCCTTTTAGCGAACCCCGTTGTCATGTGTCCGCAGGCGGGCAGATCGACCGCCTGCGGCACACCGTACCCCCTTGCGAACAGTGTTCGCCTTCACGTACGCTGTTCTCAACGACGCACGCCGTACGTACACGGTGGGCCGCCATGAGGGGACGGAAGGTTCGTGATGGAGCAGACGGAGCACATGACGCGCCAACTCCCCGAGTCCTCCCGGGCGTTCTCCTCGTTCGTGCGGTTCGTCGCGTGTGGCGGCGGAGTCGGCGTCCTGTCCAGCGGGGCCGTCGCGCTGCTGGCCGTGCTGTTGCCGTGGGCCGTGGCGAACGCGGTCGTGACGGTCGTGTCGACCGTCCTGGCCACCGAGCTCCACGCCCGCTTCACCTTCGGCGCCGGGCGCCGGGCCGGACGGCGGGAGCACCTCCAGTCGGCCGGGTCGGCGGCCGCCGCGTACGGCGTGACCTGCGCGGCCATGGCCGTCCTGCACCTCGTGCACTCCGCCCCCGGTGTCCTCGTGGAGCAGGCCGTCTACCTCGGCGCGAGCGCGCTGGCCGGCGTCGGGCGGTTCGTGGTGCTCCGCGTCGTCGTGTTCGCCGCGGGGAAGCCGGCCGCGGCGACGGGCGGCCGGCTCCCCGAGGCGGCCCGGGGCGCCGGGTACCCGATCCGCCGCCCGCGCCCCGCCGTCACCTCGCTGTCGTACGGGTGGACCGACTGGTCCGCGTGGATCCGCCCCGCGGTCCTCTCCTCCCTGCCGGACAACTGGCAGGAGTGGGTGCGTCCCCAGACCGTTCCGGACGGGCACGGCCGCTGGACCACGGTCGGTTCGTGGTCGCCGTGCGCCGCTCAGTGACGGTCGACGGGGTGATCTCTGTGAGCTGTGGTGCGCTTCGAGCGTGTGCGATACGCGTGTGGTGCGACTGCGGTGGGGTGTCGCGGGCTCGGGTTCGGGCGTGCAGCCGGGTGCCCGTGGCCGCGGGGGCCTTGCCTCGGCCGGTCAGCCCGCGAGGGCCGGCAGGGGCGCGGCGTCGTCGACGATCGAGGAGCCGTTCGCGAGGGGTATGGCCGACAGGACCTCGTCGGGGATGTCGAACGCCTCGACCAGAGTCGTCATGTGCGGCGCCAGGGCGGCGATGACGGCGTCGACGGCCTGCGGGAGCTCACGCACGTGCCGTACGGTCAGATGTCCCTCGGCCAGCAGGTCACCGGTGTGCTGGCGGATCCGGCGCAGCAGGAACAGCCGGCACAGGCCGTCCAGGAGGAAGCGGGCGGTGGGGTCCGCGGCCTGCTCGGCCGCCGCCCGCAGGGCGTCGGCGGCCCGGGTCTCGGCGTGCGCCGCGACCATGGTGAGCGCGGCCTCGCTGGCGCCGTTCCAGCGCGCGACCGGGTTGCCGGACGGGCCCTCGCGCAGGGCGACGCGGGCGCGTGCCCGCCACAGCGACTCGGCGGCGGCGAGCAGGCCGCGCAGGAAGTCCACGTCGTCGAGGTCGCCGTCCGTGGCGGGGGTCTCGGTCTTCTCGGCCGTGTCGGTGCGGTGCCCGAGGACCATCTCCGCGGCGGCCTTCACCCAGATCACCAGGTTGTCGCCCTCCGCGGTGATGGTGCCCTCGTTGTCCGCCTGCAGGCCGGCCAGGGCGTTGACCGCGAACAGGCCCTGCGCTCCGCAGCGTTCCCGGCACTCGGTCATCACGTCACGGGCCTGCCAGGTGATCCAGCCCTTGGCGACGGCCACCAGACGCTCCGCGTCGTCCCGGTCCGCGGCGGTGTGCTCGGTCCACCGGGTCACGGCCTCGCGGTGCAGGAACGTCATGGCGTAGGTCTGGGCGAGCGCGTTCAGCAGGCGCCCGTGGTGGCTGCGGTGGGCGACCAGCGGGACGCGGTCGCCCACCCGCGGGCCGCTGATGTGACGCAGGTGGGCGTGCCGGACCGCGATGGCCAGCGCGGTGCGGGAGGCGCCGACGGCCGCGGCGCTCATGCACAGCTTCCCCGTGGTGACCCGGCCGATCGAACGCAGGAACCGCTTGCGCCGGTTGCCCACATTGCTGTCGAGGGTGCCGTCCGGGGCCAGTTGGCCGTGCTCGGCCTCCAGGAGTGCCGCCCGGTCCAGGCGCACCTGATCGAACGAGGTGAGGCAGTGGTCCACCGGGCTGCCCGCCCGCTCCGGGAGCGCCCGCACCTCGACGCCCGGCAGGTGGCCCTTCTCGTCGCTCAGCGGGGTGAGGAAGAGGAAGACACCCCGGTCCTCACCGCCGACGATCAACCGGGCGGCGACCACCGCGCTCTTGGGGCCGCCGGTCAGGCTGGTGTTCGGCATGAACTTCCGGGCGCCGGGAGTGGGGGTGTGCAGGACGAAACCGCCGGTCGACGGATCGAAGGTCGCCGTGGTCTCCAGAGCGGCGGCATCGTTGCCATGGGCCAGCTCCGTGCAGAGGAACGTGCCCGTGCGGCGCAGCGTCGTGAAGTCGGACAGGTTCCGCCCATAGCCGTCGTGGTCGAGGATGCTGCCCAGGAACAAGTTGTAGTGAATGCTCGACAAGGTGCACAGCCCGCTGTCGACGAACCCCGTCCACTCGTGCAGCGCGGCCAGGCGCGCCGGGTCAGAGGCGAGGGACTCCGGGTTGTCGACCGCCGCGTTGACCAGTTGGAGACGGTCGTAGGAGAGCTCGGTCCGGGTGAGGGGAGCGAGATCACGACGGCGGGAGAACGCCTCGGTGCGGATCAGCTTGCGCCAGGGCTCGTGCACCCTGCCGCGGTTCTGCCGGTCGAAGAGGAGATGGGCCAGATCCGCGGTGGTGAGCGAGTGCGGGCCGAAATGGTCAGTGGCGGCCGGCGACTGGGCAACGGGGTCGGTTTCTTCTGCGTCTCTGCTACCAGAGGCATTCTTGTGGAACGTCAGCAAGGCCATGGTCAAGACCTCTTCCCCCTGTTTTGGAACCCTGTTGATGGGAACGCAAGCCAAGAAGATACGGACCAACCGGTTTTTATTCAAGACTGCTTTGGCTGGTTTACGGGTTCTTCATGTCCACGTGGTGAGACGCGGCGTGAGGGCGTCAGGTTTGCCGGGGCGGCGAGCTGAAGCTGATATTCCACCTATGACGTGCCCTTTTGCGGCCGGGGGCGGAGGTTCGGCGGGTCTGGCACCTGGTGGGGCCGAGGGGTTGAAAAACCGGGCCACCGGTTTTATTGTTCCCCTCGCCGGTTGGTTTCGAGGGAGTGGCGGCCATCGAGTCCACCGGTGATCCGCCGCTCTTGTCGCGCACACTGCCTACGGAGTGTTACCGGTGCTAGCATACGAACCTGACGGTTTTTTTACGCTCGTCGGGGGGTGCTTGGAGGTGTGTGGTGGCGCAGCAGGAACGAGCGATCAGGACGCGGGAGAAGATTCTCCTCGCAGCGGCTGAGGTTTTCGACGAGGTCGGGTACGACGCGGCCACGATCTCCGAGATCCTCAAGCGCTCCGGGGTGACCAAGGGCGCGCTGTACTTCCACTTCTCCTCCAAGGAGGAGTTGGCGCAGGCGGTGCTCGCCAACCAGCTCGCGTCGGTGCCCCCGGCGCCGCCCCAGGATCTGGTGCTGCAGCAGGGGCTCGACGAGACGCTGGTGCTCGCGTATCTGCTCGCGAAGGGGGACCCGATGGTCCGAGGCAGTATCCGGCTCACCGTCGACCAGGTGGCGCCGGGTGACGGCCTGGACCGCAGGATCCCCATGCAGGGCTGGATCGATCACAACGTAGACCTCCTTGGGAAGGCGAAACAAAGCGGGGAAGTGCTGCCCCACATCGACGTCGACGCGGTCGCGCGGATGTTCGTCGGCGCCTTCACCGGGGTGCAGATGCTCTCGAAGATCATGACCGGGCACGCGGACATGACGGACCGGGTGATGGACCTGTATCGCCATCTGATGACCTCCATCGCGGTCCCCGCCGTGCTCGTACGGCTCGACTTCTCGCCGGACCGCGGGGAGAGGGTCTACGAGGCCGCCCTGAAACTGCGCGAGGCGGGGCAACCCGCGTCGGTCTGAGAGGCGTCCGCCCCACGGGCAGTCCGTCACCGGTCCATCAAGGGGGAGATGGAGAAGGGACCCGGTCCCTTCCGTGCGCACGCACTGGACAGGGCCGCTGACGGCCCGAAACCGACTGGACGGAGTGCACCAGATGCAAGCAACTGCCTGCCCGTACGCCCTCGACGCCTCCGGGACCGACCTCCCCGGGGAATCCGCGATGCTGCGGGAGCGGGGACCGGCGGTCGAGGTGGAGCTGCCGGGCGGGGTCGTCGCCTGGGCGGTGCTGCGGCAGCGCAACGTCGAGAAGCTGCTGACCGACCCACGGGTGTCCAAGGACGCCCGGCAGCACTGGCCGGACTTCATCGAGGGGCGCATCACGGCCGACTGGCCGCTGTACCCCTGGGTGGCCAACAAGAACATGCTGTTCGCCTACGGGCCCGAACACACCCGGCTGCGCCGCCTGGTGGCGCACGCCTTCACCGGTCGGCGCACCGAGGCCATGAGGCCCCGGGTCGAGCGACTCACCACGGAGCTGCTCGACGACCTCGCGGCCCTGCCCGCCGGCCAGGAGGTGGACCTCCGGGACACCTACGCCAAGCTGCTGCCGATGCGGGTGATCTGTGAACTCTTCGGGGTCGCCCGGGGGGCCGACACCGACGCCCTGTCCGCGGCGATGCACACGGTGTTCAGCACCACGGTCAGTGCCGAGGAGATGGAGGCGGCCCGGATGCGGGCGTTCGGCCTGCTGTCCGCCCTCGTGGCGGCCAAGCGCGCGGAGCCCGGCGACGACCTGACCTCCCTGCTCATCGAGGCCCGCGACGACGGCAACCGGCTCAGCGAGGAAGAACTCCTCGGTACCCTCTTCCTCGTGCTCACCGGCGGCCAGGACAGCGCCCGTACGCTCCTCGCCAACGCCGTCGCCGCGCTGCTCACCCACCCCGACCAGCTCGCCCACATCCGCGCCGGCCGCGCCACCTGGGAGGACGCGGTCGACGAGGCGGCGCGCACGCACACCCCCGGCGCCTACTCTCCGATGCGTTTCGCCGTCGAGGACATCGACCTGGACGGCGTCACCATCAAGAAGGGCGACGCCATCATCGTCAACTTCGCGGCGGGCGGGCTGGAGCCCGAACTGCACGGGGAGGACGCCGCGGACTTCGACGTCCTGCGCACCGACCGCGACCTGCTCGCCTACGGCCACGGGGTGCACCGCTGCCTCGGTGCCGCGCTCGGCAGGATGGAGGTCACCATCGGCCTCGCGGGCCTCTTCGAGCGGTTCCCCGACATGCGGCTCACCCGTCCCGTCGGGGAGCTGGCACCGGTGCCGAGCTTCCTGATCAACGGCTACGCCTCCGTCCCGGTGGTGCTCCGCCCCGAGTGAACCGTCGCCCCCCACGGGGTGTTGACGCAGAGTGATGAACCCGCCCCGCGGCCGATTCGGCCGCGGGGCGTCGTCGTGTCCGTCGTGCGCGCTGTCGTGTGTGTTGTCGTGTGTGTTGTCTGGGCACTGGTGGTCTGTGTGCCGATGTGTGGCTTGTCGACGGTTCCTGAGGAGAGGTGACGAATTCGGTGCGGGTCGGGGCCGGGTTCCGTATACATAACGTCATGGGGTGTGCACCTACAGTCGGCTCATTTCAGGGGGCATCTAGAAACCGCGAAGACGGTTTGATAATCTCCTCGGGTGAGGGAAGGGCTTGCTGGCCCGCGGGGGCGTCCCGAGCGTCGGTCCACCTGGTTCCCCTGCGTGATAACGGAGCGCCCCATGGCCAAACAGGAGCGCGCGGTGCGCACGCGTAACGCGCTCATCGAGTCCGCCGCCGAGCTGTTCGACCGGGAAGGCTTCGAAACGGCGTCCCTGTCCATGATCAGCGCCAGGGCCGGGGTCAGCAGTGGCGCGCTGCACTTCCACTTCGCCAGCAAAGCGGACCTCGCCGACGCGGTCGGTCAGGCGGCGGCCCTGCGACTGGGCCGGATCACCACCCAGGACTCCGGCGACGCGTTGCAGTCCCTCATCGACGCCACCTACGCCCTCGTGCGGGCGCTCGGCCATGACGCCGTGCTGCGCGCCGGGTTCGACCTCGGCGACGGGGTCGGCCAGGTGCGCTCCGGCGCCGGGTTGCGTCGGGCCTGGCAGGAGTGGGTGGAGGAAGTGCTGGCCAAGGCCGATATGGAGGGGGCGCTCGCGCACGGGGTCTCCGCGGAGGACGCGGCCGCGGTGGTCGTCGCCGCGACCGCCGGCCTCGAATCCCTCGGCCGGCACGATCCGCGGTGGCTCACCGGGGACTCCCTGTCCCGCTTCTGGCGACTGCTGCTGCCCCGGGTGGCGTGTACGTCCACGCTGGGGACGCTGCGGCCGTCGGGGAGTGGGGGGAGGGGACGGGGGGAGGGGGCGGGCGCGGGCGCCTACGAGGTGGGCTCGGCCTCATAGCTCGGGGCGCTCGTGTTCGTTGGCGGGTGCGGGTGGGTGGGGGCCGATCGCGCAGTTCCCCGCGCCTCTGGAGGCATGGGCCTGCGGCCCAGCCTTCATCCTGCGGGAAGGGGGGTGGGTGGGGGTGTCACGGGCAGTCGTCGGGCGGCGATGCTGCTGGCGAGGAGGGCGTGGCCGATCATGATCGGGTAGATGACGGCGCGTTCGAGCAGGCCGATGTTCCACATCCAGCCGGTGAGGGCGTCGGCCATGAAGACTGGGAAGGCGATCAGGCCCGCGGTGCCCAAGGCGATGCTCGCGGTCGAGCGGCGTCGGCTGAGGCCGATACGTGCGCCGTTGGCTCCGACGGCGATCGCCATGACGTTGCCGGCGAGCATGACGGTCTGCGCACCGAGGGTGTGGAGGGCGATCAGGCCGTTGTCCACGTTGGCGTTGGAGCCTTGGAAGATGCCGACCAGGCCGACTCCGGCGCCCGCCAGGACGGCGAGTATCACGATGATGGTCGGGCGGACGCCCTTGCGCGGGTCGAACACGAGGAACGCGCCGACGGCCAGGAGGATGCCGTAGACCACCCAGCCGGTGTTCATGACGGCGCCGAGGGGTGAGTGGGCGACTTGCCCGAACGCGGTCTGGGGCGGGCCGGTCAGTCCGAGGTGGCTGACCCAGTTGTGGAAGGGCGAGTACGGCGGGTCCTGCCATGCGGCGGCGGTGACGAACTCCGCCAGCCAGGACACCAGCGGGCCGAGCAGGATGAGGAGGCCCCCGGCGCGGGCGGCCGGGCCGGAGCGGACGATGGTGTTCATGACAGGGCCATTCCGGGGATGCGCCGGCGGATGGCCTCCAGCTCGGCTTCGTCGGAGACGCCCTGCCAGTCGTGGCGCGGGGTGTACGGGGCTTCCAGGGCACGCACCTCGTCGTCGGTGAGGTGGATGTCGAGGGAGGCCACGGCCTGGTCGATCTGGCGGATGGAGCCGGCGCCGACCAGGGGCGCGGTGACGACCGGCCGGCGGCGCAGCCAGGCGAGCGCGATCTGGGCGCGGCTCGCGCCGTGCGCGTCCGCCACCTGGCCGACCGCGTCGATGATCGCCTTGTTGGACGCTTCCTGCGCGGGCGTGTAGAGCAGATCGGCGTAGGCGCCGTCGGTTTCGGAGCGTTGGGTGGAGCGGGCGTCGTCCCAGGCCCGGGCCAGGCGGCCGCGGGCCAGCGGCGACCAGATGAGGGTGCCGACGCCTTCGTCCAGGCACAGCGGGATCATCTCCCGTTCCTCTTCGCGGGCGAGGAGGTTGTAGTGGTTCTGCATCGACACGAACCGCGCCCAGCCGTGCTGCTTCTGCAGGTGGAGGGCCTTGGCGAACTCCCAGGCGTGCATGGAGGAGGCGCCGAGGTAGCGGACCTTGCCGCCCTGCACGAGGTCGCTGAGGGCCTGGAGTGTCTCCTCCCAGGGGGTGGAGTGGTCGTTGCGGTGGATCTGGTAGAGGTCGATGTAGTCCGTGCCGAGGCGGCGCAGGGAGTGGTCGACCTCGGTCATGATCGCCTTGCGTGACAGTCCGCGTCCGTTCGGGCCCGGGCGCATCGGGTGACGCAGTTTCGTGGCGATGACCACGGCGTCGCGGTCGGCGTAGTCCTTCAGCGCGCGGCCGAGGATCTCCTCGCTGGAGCCGTTGGAGTACAGGTTCGCGGTGTCGAAGAAGTTGATGCCCGCCTCCAGGGCGTGCTTGATGAGCGGGCGGGCCTCCTCCTCGCCCTTGGACCAGACGGGGTGCCCGCGGTCGGGTTCGCCGTAGGTCATGGCACCGATGGCGATCGGTGACACGTCCAGGCCGGTGGTGCCGAGCTTGATGTAGTGCATGGTGCCCCTCTAATGTAAGTGGAGAGCTCTCCGAATAACGTAGTGGAGAGCTCTCCACTTAGCAAGGGGAGATCTCGTGGTCCGATCCGACGCCCGTGAGAACAGGGCGCGCATCCTCGCTGCCGCCCGCGAGGCGCTGGGCGAGGACGGCGGCACGTCGCTGAACCAGATCGCCCAGCGCGCCGGCGTCGGGCCCGGCACGCTGTACCGCAACTTCCCCACCCGCGAGGCGCTGGTCCTGGCCGTCTATCAGGACGAGGTCACCCGCATCACCGGCACCGTGCCCGACCTGCTCGACCGGATGCCGCCCCTGGAGGCGCTGCGCGCCTGGACGCTCGACCTGGTCGAGGCCATGCGCAGGAAGCACGGCCTGGGCGAGGCCCTCAGCCCCAGCGCGCACCAGGCGATGAGCGAACAGAGCTACGGCCCAGTCATCACCGCCATCACCGAGCTCCTCGACGCCGGCAAGGAGGACGGGAGCATCCGCGCGGACGCCGACCCCGGTGACTTCCTCCAGCTCACCGGCGCGCTCTGGCGTGCCGCCGCCGTCCCCGAGGACCGCGCTCCCCGCATGCTCGCGCTCATCCTCGACGGGCTGTGCGCACAGCCGCAGCGCTGAGGACCGGTCGGAGATCAGTCGAAGACCGGCCGGAGACCGGGTGACGACGTGTGCTGACGATGGCAGGCGGTCGTGTCCCGGCAGAGGTACTCAGCGGGCCTGTGCGAGGAGTTTCCGCGACAGGTCCCACAGGCGCCCGGCGTTGACCGGGCCGACGGCGTAGCGGGCGACGCCGTGCAAGGTGCCGGTGCGGCGGTCGACGACGTCGCTCTCGTTGCAGTCGGCGAAGTGGCGGCCACCCACGCCGTCGAGGAGCGGTGAGGCGGCGAGCAGGACGGAGGTCGCCGCTCCCTGCTCGACCGTCTTGATCAGATGTTCGAGGGCCAGCCCGCTGCCGCGCCCGGAGGTGTGCCTCTGCAGGCTCGTGTGGATGGCTCCGGGCATGCACGCGTTGACGGCGCCCGCCTCGTTCCAGGCCGTCAGGCGGCGCCAGCAGGTCATGCCCGAGCCGAAGCCGAGCTCTTGGGGCAGGCACTCAGGCTGGACGCCGGTGTGCAGGACGGCCGCACAGGGCCTGCCGGTCGCGCAACCGCGGTCGCCCCTGCACCTGCGTCGGCGGCGGCTCGGACAGCCTCGCCACCTCGCTCGTGCTCGCCGGACGCGAGGCGGGCGCGGACGGCTCGATGAGAGACCACAGGACGACGCGCCAGACACGGGCGAGCGTCGTGGGGGAGAGCCACTCGGGATCGGTGCGGCCCAGGACCTCCAGACCAGTCGTGGTCGCGACCACGGACGCCGTCGCGTCGGCGCGGGAGACGCCGCCGGCGAGCAGGTCCCGGGCCGCCGCCTCGGTGAGCAACCCGTGGACGCAGGCCCGCCACTCCGCGCCCAGATCCACCTCCGTCCGGCACGCCTCGTCGCCGCTCAGCCGTGAGCCCGCCCGGGCCACCACGTCCTGGCGGAGCCGCTCGGCCAGGGCGTACGAGGCGTCGGTGAGGCGACGCAGGGGGTCGAGGTCGGGCCGCCGGGTCGCGGTGCGGGCCGCCCGCCGCAGGTTCTCCGCGGCCACCGCCTGGACCGTCGCGGCCACCGCCGCCTTGTTCTCGAAGTGAAAGTGCAGTGCTCCGGGGCTCACCCCGGCACCGGCGCTGATCTCGGCCAGCTTCGCCCGCACGTACCCGTGCCGCTCGAAGACCTCCGCGGCCGAGCGCACGAGGGCGTGTCGGGTGTGCAGGGCGCGTTCCTGTTTCAGCACGGTGGGCTCCTCGGGGACCTTGTCGATGGTGGATGCCAACCCATGAAACCAACCGTACGGTTTCTTTTCTACTTCGCCTTATCGGGTCGAACTCGGCAAGTGGGGCGCGCCTCCCGCGGCGGGGTGCGACGGAAGCGTGCATTCAGCTACCGCGGGGGAGGTGTGCCGCGCCGAGGTGTTGCAAACCAGCAACCCGGTATGTTTCTATCGACGGAAGCGACGGGCTCGGGGTGATCCCCCGGGGAAATCGCCCGTTTCCGCGCTGAAACAGACTCCCGCAGCCGTGCCTACATCCCCCGAGGCGCGGCTGCGGGCCGTTTTCATGCCTGTTTGTCGGGTTCTGATGCGAGCGCGTGGTGCGGGTGGTCGTGAGGAAGTCGGCTACGAGGGGGTAAAAAAATCCGCGCCCCTGGTATGTTTCTCGGGACGGTTGAGAGGGCCACGGGGGAAAGCAGAGCTGTGGCCCGCCCGTACGGGGAGGAGCGAACACGTCATGAACGTCTCAGGCGCTCACGTCGAAACCACTGACCGCCGGGAAGGGCCCAGGCCGGGCCTGCGCCTGGCCGTCGCGGCGGGCGCCGGGGTGTCGCAGCCCGGCGCCGCCCCCGCCGGGGACCGCGGGGGACCGGCCGGCGACCGAGGGAGCCGGGCGCGGCGGACGGGCGTCGTGGACGTCGACGTGCTCCGCGCGTCCGACTCCCCCCGGCTCGGCGGCGAGAACCGCGACCATGTGCGGACCCTCGCCGAGCAGGAGGAACCGCTGCCGCCGATCCTGGTCCACCACCCCACGATGCGGGTCATCGACGGGATGCACCGGCTCGCCGCGGCCCGGCTGCGCGGTGCCACGACCATCGAGGTCGAGTACTTCGACGGCGACGAGGACGAGGTCTTCGCCCTGTCCGTCGAGTTGAACATCGCGCACGGCCTGCCCCTGTCCCAGGCCGACCGCGCGGCGGCGGCCGAGCGCATCCTCACCACCCACCCGTACTGGTCCGACCGCCGTATCGCCTCCAACGCGGGGCTCGCGCCGAGCACGGTCGCGGCGATCCGGCGCCGTTCAACGAGCCGAACCGACCAGTTGAACGCGCCCCGCGTCGGCCGGGACGGCCGGGTACGGCCGTTGCAGGCCACCGAGGGGCGGCTGCGGGCCAGCCAGGTCATCGCCGTGAACCCCACGGCGTCGCTCCGCGAGATCGCCGAGCGGGCCGGGATCGCCACCGCCACGGCGAAGGACGTACGGGACCGGATCCGCCGCGGGCAGGACCCGGTGCCGCAGGCGCCGCCCGCCAGGCGGGTCGCCGCGAGGGACGAGCCGGGGCGCGGGGCCGTGCGGGCCGCCGGCGGCGGTCGCGGAACGGCGCATCTGTCGGCGGCGGCGATCGGGCTGATCCTGCCGAACATCTGCAAAGACCCGTCGCTGCGGACCGAGGCGGGGCGGATGCTGCTGCAGATGCTCAGCGTCCACTCGATCGGCGACGAGGCGAAGTGGCAGCGGCTGGCGCGGAGTGTGCCGGGGCATCGGGCGCCGGTGCTGGCGCAGGCGGCGCGGCGATGCGCCGACCACTGGCTGCGGCTGGCCAATGAGTTGGAGATGCGGCGGGGTTGAGTTTTGCGCGCCTTGCCGCCGTGGGGTTTTTCTCGCGGTGCGGGTGCGGGCTGTTCGTGGCTGGTCGCGCCCACGCGGCGGAGCCGCATGGTGTCAGTGCCCCGTGCCCCTCAGGGGCCGGCTGCGGGCGGCGCGGAATTCCAGCGCGCCTCTTTTCCGGCGAGCTTTTTCGAAGAGCACCTTCTTACGGAGGAAACCCCATGACTGATCATCCCGATCTTCTTGTCGAGACCCCCTGGATCTGGCGGGCCCGGCGGCCCCGGGCCCGGACGCGGCTCATCTGTTTTCCGCATGCCGGGGCCGGGGCCGGGGCGTACGGGGAGTGGGCGCGGTTGCTGCCGGCCGAGGTGGAGCTGGCCGCCGTGCAGCTGCCGGGGCGGCAGAACCGGATCGCCGAGGACCCGGTGACCGAGGTGGGGCCCCTGGTGAAGGTGCTGACGCAGGCGCTGCGGCCCTTCCTCGACGGGGACTTCGCCTTCTTCGGGCACTCCGGCGGCGCGGCGCTCGCGTACGAGGTCGCCAAGGCGCTGCGGGAGAAGGGCGGGCCCCGGCCCAGCCGGCTGTTCCTGTCCGCGCAGCCAGCGCCCGGCATCGTCGGCCGGATCCCGGTGATGCACACCCTCTCCGACGAGGAACTCGGCGCCGAGGTCGTCCGGCTGGGCGGGATCGAGCCCGAGATCGCCGAGGACGAGGAGGTCATGGCGGGCCTGCTGCCCACGCTGCGCGCCGACTTCACCCTCTGGGAGCGGCACCGGGTCGAACCGGGGGAGCCGCTGGACACCCCGATCACCGTGCTCAGCGGCGACGCGGATCCGCGGGCGCCCAAGGACACCCTCTACGGCTGGGCCGCGCACACCACCGGCGCCTTCCACACCCGGTTCTATCCCGGCGGCCACTTCTACTTCCTCCACGACCCGACCGAACTGGTCGCCCACCTCAGCCAGGTCCTCACCGACCAAACCCTCACCGGCCCGTCCCACGCCGCGTCCTCCCGGCCGGCACCCGAACTCGCGGGGAGCGCGCGATGACCCACACACCCCACACACCCGACCTCACCTCGGGCCTCGACCCCGCCGTCGCCGCCCGCCTCGCCACCGCCACCCGGGCGATACCCGGCGTGCGTGACGCCGCCGTCGTCGTACGGCAGGGGGCACGGACCGTCGACAGTGGAGGGGAGGGGGCGGACACGCCCCAGACGTCCCAGGCACCGCAGACAGCACAGGCATCACAGGCACCGCAGGCATCGACCGCACCGCAGACGGCGTCGGCATCGTTCTCCGACCGGCCCTCCTCCGAGACCTTCGGCGGTGAGCTGCGCATCCCCGAGGGGGCGCCCACCACCCTTCAGGAGGGGCTGCGGCAGGCCGCCGAACTCGCCCCCGAGCAGGGCACCCTGTATCTGCGCAAGGGCAGCGAGCCCGACCTCCAGACCTACGCCGACCTGCTCGTCGAGGCGGAGCGGGTGCTCGCCGGGCTGCGGGCGGCCGGGCTCGCCCCCGGTGACGCGGCCCTCTTCCAGTTCGGGGACCACCGGGCGTACATGACCGCCTTCTGGGCCTGTGTGCTCGGCGGGTTCGTACCGACGCCGGTGGCCGTGGCGACGACGTACGAGAGCCACAACGAGACCACCCGCAAGCTGCACAACGCGTGGCAGCTGCTCGACCGGCCCGTGATCCTCACGGACGGGGCGACCGCACCGGCGCTCGGCGCGCTGCACACCCTGTGGGGCGAGCCGGACCTGCGGATCCTCCGCGTCGGTGAACTCCTCGGTCATGAACGGGACTCCGACTGGTTCGCGACCACCCAGGACTCGCCGGTGATCAACCTGCTCACCTCGGGCAGCACCGGCGTCCCCAAGTGCGTGCAGCACACCAACGCCTCCGTCGCCGCGCGCGAATGGGCGGTGATCCAGGCACGCGGTCACACCAGCGAGGACGTCAGCCTCATCTGGATGCCGCTCGACCACGTGACGATGGTCTACTACAACGTCCGCGACGTGTTCCTGCGGTGCCGGCACGTCAACGGGCGCATCGACGACGTCCTCGGCGACCCGCTGCTCTGGCTGGACTGGATCGACCGGTACGGCGTCACCAACACCTGGGCGCCGAACTTCGCGTACAACCTGGTCAACGAGTGTGCCGACGAGATCGGCCGACGGAGCTGGGACCTGTCGCGGATGCGGGAGTTCGTCAACGCGGGCGAGCCCGTCGTCGCCGCCACCAGCCACCGCTTCCTCGAACTGCTCGCCCCGCACGGGCTGCGCGCGGACGCCATGGTGCCGTGCTGGGGGATGTCCGAGACGTGCTCCGGCGTCACCTACACCCGGCAGAGCCGCGACGACCGGGAGCTGGGGACGGTCGTCGTCTCGCAGGCGTCCCTCGACGGGGACCTCGTCTACCAGTCGGTCGACGGCAAGGGCGCCGACGCGGTCGCGTTCACCGAGGTCGGCGGGCCCATCCCCGGCGTCACCGTCCGCGTCGTCGACGACCAGGGGCGGACGCTGCCGCGGGACCGGGTCGGCGAACTCCAGATCCGCGGTGTGACGATGCTGCGGCACTACCACGGCAACGCCGAGGCCAACCGGGACGCGTTCACCGACGACGGCTGGTTCCGCACCGGGGACCTCGCCTTCGTGCGGGACGGATCGCTCGTCATCGCCGGGCGGAAGAAGGACCAGATCATCGTGCGGGGCGCCAACTTCGCCGCGCACGAACTGGAGAGCGTCGTCGAACAGGTCGAGGGCGTACGCGTCACGTTCTCGGCGGCGGCCGGGGTCCGCGAGCCCGGCGAGGGCTCCGACCGGCTGGTGATCTTCTTCGTGCCGGTGCGCTGGGACGCCGAGTCGCTCACCCGCACCTTCCAGGACGTACGGGCCGCCCTGGTCCGGGAGGCGGGCATCGCCCCCGACGTGGTCGTGCCCGTCACGGACGCCGAGTTCCCGAAGACCGCCAGCGGCAAGATCCAGCGGGCCGCGCTCGTCGCCGACCTGCGCGCCGGACGGTTCGCCGACCGCCTCGCCGACGAGGAGGAGGACACCGAGGACTCCGGTACGTGGTTCTTCCGCCGACAGTGGTCGCGGCTGCCCGCCGCGCAGGCCCCCGCCGACAGCGGCTCCTCCCGGCTGGTGTTCTCCGCAGACTGCGGCACACGGGTCGTCTTCGCCGAGGAGGAGCAGCTCGCCGCGCTCGGCCTGGACGACGAACCCGCCGTGGTCGTCGGACGGGGCCGCTCCTTCGCGGAGGTCGACCTCGACCGCTACCGGGTCGCGCCCGGCGACCCCGAGGACCTGCGCCGGGTGCTCACCGACGTCACCGCGCACTACGGGCCCATCGACTCGGTGGTGTTCGCCTGGCCGCTCGACGGCCAGGACGCCGAGCCCGCCGCCCGGGTCACCGCCGTCAGCACCCAGCTCACCGCCCTCATGGGGGTGCTCGACGAGTTCGGCGCCCCGCTGCTGCTCGTCCTCACCGAGGGCGCCGCCCATGTACGGCCCGGCGACCGCGTCGACCTCGGCGTGTGCGCCCTGCCGGGGCTGGTCCGCACGGCCGCCGCCGAGAACCCGCTGATCACCGTGCGCCAGCTCGACCTGCCTGCCGACCGCGCCCAGTGGGCCCGCGCCGTACGCACCGAACTCGCCGACCCCACCCACACCGGGGTGGTCGCCGCACGCGAGGGCCTGCGCTGGCAGCCGCGGCTGCGCCCCGTCGACGACGAGACGGAGGCCGAGGTCGCGCCGCCGCTGGTGCCGGGCGGGCTGTACCTGGTCACCGGCGGTCTCGGCGGGATCGCGAGCGACCTCGCCGGCTATCTGCTGGCCGCCTACGGTGCCCGGCTGCTCCTGGTGGGCCGGTCGCCCGCCGAGGGCGCGAAGGCGGCCCGGCTGCGGGACCTCACCGACCTCGGCGAGGTCACCTACCGGCAGGCCGACATCACCGACCCCGAGCAGCTGAACGCCGCGGTGAGCGCCGCCGAGCAGCGCTGGGGACGCCCCCTCGACGGTGTCCTGCACCTGGCCGCCGCCGATGTCTCCGACCAGTGGCAGAACCTCGAACGGCACACCCTGGCCCGCGAGTCCGAGGACGGGTTCCGCGCCCAGTACGCGGCCAAGGTCGCCGGCACGCTCGCCCTCGCCGACGTCCTGGAGAGCCGCCCGGAGGCCTCCCTGGTCCTCTTCGGCTCCGTGAACGGCGAGTTCGGCGGGCACTCCTTCGGCGCGTACTCCGCCGCCAACGCGTTCCTCGTGGGCTTCGCCGACCACTGGCACCACGAGCGCGGCCGGGACGTGCGCTGCCTCGCCTGGAGCATGTGGGACGACGTCGGCATGAGCCAGGGGCAGTCCACGGCGCCCGCGCGCCGACGCGGCTTCCGGGCGATCGACCCCGAGCGGGGCCTGCGCTGCTTCCTCACCGCGACGGCACTGCCGTACCACTACCAGCTCATCGGGCTCGACGCCCGGAACCCCTTCGTCGTGGGCGAGCTGGCGCCCGACGAACTGAGCGTGCGCGAGGTGCTCGTGGCGTACACCACCGACGAGGAGGACGGCGCCGACCCGGCCGCCGTGCACGCGGCGCTCGCCCCCGCCCTCGCCGAACTACCGGTGCCGGTACGGCTCCTCGAAGTCAGCCGTATCCCCAAGGACGGCAGCGGGGCCGTCGACACGACCCAGCTGCTGCTCGACATGGCGCCACGCCGGACGGCCCTCGGCCGGCGGACCCAGACCCCGCCGGAGGGGGAGCTGGAGCAGCGGATCGCCGCGATCTGGTCCGACGTGCTCGGGCAGAAGACCGTCGGCCGCGACGAGTCCTTCTTCGACCTCGGCGGCAACTCCCTGCGCGCGACCCGCCTGCTGGCCCGCGTCGACACCGAACTCGCCGTCCGCCTCAGCACCCACGAGCTGTACGAGAACCCGACGGTCCAGGGCATGGCGACGAAGGTGGCGGCGGCAACGGCGACTACCGAGGCGGCCACGGCGACGACCGAGGCGGTCACGCCCACAGCGGCGGGAGCCGCACGATGACCCGGCGGAGCCCGGCACCCTTACCGGGGGCGGCGGGGGCGGCGGGGGCGGCTTCACCGGCCGCCCGGGCAAGCGTGGTTCAGCCGGCGGTCCCGGCGCGGGCGGTGCCATCGATGGCCTCGCGCCGACCGGAGGCCCCGGCACCTTCCCCGGTGGCGGCCTCCCAAGCGGCCTCGGCACCGGACGCCCCGTCCACCCTCCTCCTCGCCCCGGACACCGGGCCGTTGCAGCTTGTGGTGCACATGGCCGGGTGGGTGGATCCCGTGCGCATGCGGGGCGCCGTCAAGGGGGTGCTGGACCGGGGCGGGCGGAAGCCGTTCTGGCGGGAGCTGGACCTCGGGGTGCTGACCGTCGGGGAGCGGACCGACGCGCTGGACGGAGTGCTCGCCGCGGACCGGGGGAGTGTCGGTTCCCCCGGTCCGCCGGAGCGGGCCGCGCTCGTCCGGCTGGCCTGGGAGCGGCATCTGCTGGTGCTCACCGCCCGGCAGCAGCACCACGACGAGGTCACCCTGAGCGCCCTGCTGCGGGACCTGCTGCGCGCGTACGCCGTTCCCGGCACCGCGCGCGCCCGGGGCGGCGAGCCGCCGGCCGAGGAGACCGAGGTCCCGCTGACCGCGGCGGACGCCGGCCGGCTCACCCTGCGGGCCCTGGGGCTCGGCGTCGACCTGGAGACCGTCGTACGCGGCGCCTGGACGGTGGTCCTCGCGGGCGCCGCCGGACGCCGGGAGGTCGTGCTCGGCGGCGCCGACCTCTGCGCCCCGCCCCCCGGTGCCCCCGTGCCCGCCGCCGGACGGGTCACGGTCACCGGCGTCCGGGCGATCCAGCACGGGCAGCCGCCGCTGACCCTCGTCATGCGCGCCGACCCCGGCCCGCTGGAGCTGCGGCTGTGCGGCAGGCGCGGACTGTTCGGGACCGAGGCCGCGCGGGACACCGCCGACCGGCTCGCGGGCGTCCTGCGACGGCTCGCGAACGATTCCCGGGCAGGCGTCTCGCACGCCGGTGAATTCACCGTACAAGCGGCTCAATTGGTCGGTTGAACAACCTTGTTGGCCAATTAAGCGGCCGATTAGGGTCGTTGCAATCCACCTGCAATCCCCTTTGTGATCCCACTTTGTTCCGTCTTTTCCTTGCGATTCGCGGACTCTTGTTCCGCATTCGCGCAATTCCCGGAGTCCGGGAAATCCAGTGAGAGAAGAGGTGTGGAAATTGACCGGCCAACAGCGCTCCGCGGAGGTGGAGTCGGCCCGTCAGGCAGTCGGCGCCGAACGCGCCCTGGTTCTGGAGGAGTTCAACGACACCGGCCGTGAGCTGCCGGTCACCACACTCGTCGCCCCCATCGAGGAGCAGGTCCGGCGCGCCCCGGACGCGACGGCCCTGGTCTTCGGCTCCGAGACCCTGACATACGCCGAGTTCAACGCCCGCGCCAACCGGCTCGCCCACCATCTGGCCGCCCTCGGCGTCACCCCCGGCACCCCGGTCGCGGTGGCCGTGCCGCGCTCCCTGGAGCTGCTGGTCACCCTGGTCGCCGTGGTGAAGGCGGGCGGCGCCTATCTGCCGCTGGACCCCGACTACCCGGCCGACCGGCTCGCCTACATGCTGGAGCACACCGGCCCGGCCTGCGTCGTCGCGGACACCGCGGGGCGGGTGCCGGTGCCGGACGGCATCACCGTCGTCGCCCTCGACGACACCTCTCTCGACGGGCTGCCGGACACCGATCCCACGCCGGCCGTCACACCCGGCCACCCGGCGTACATCATCTTCACGTCGGGCTCCACCGGCCGCCCCAAGGGCGTCGTCGTCCCGCACGCGGCGATCGACAACCGGCTGCGGTGGATGCAGGCGGAGTATCCGCTCACCGCCGCCGACCGGGTGCTCCAGAAGACGCCGTCCGGGTTCGACGTGTCCGTGTGGGAGTTCTTCTGGGCGCTGCGGGAGGGCGCGGCGATCGTCGTCGCGGAACCCGGCGGCCACAAGGACCCCGCCTATCTGGCCCGGACCATCCGTGAAGAGTCCGTCACCACCTGCCACTTCGTGCCGTCGATGCTCCAGGTGTTCCTCGCCGGGCTCGACGGGCCCGACGCGTCCGGCCGCACGGGCCTGCGCCAGGTCTTCTGCTCCGGCGAGGCCCTGCCCCGCGAGGCGGTACGGGAGTTCGGCCGGCTGCTGCCGGGCGTGGAGCTGCACAACCTGTACGGGCCGACCGAGGCCGCCGTCGACGTCACGTACCACCCCTGCGACACCGCCGCCGACGGCCCCGTACCGATCGGGAAGCCGGTGTGGAACACCCGGCTGTACGTCCTCGACGCCGAGCTGCGGCCCGTCGCGGTCGGCGAGCCCGGCGAGCTGTACCTCGCGGGCGTCCAGCTGGCGAGCGCCTACCTGGGACGCCCCGAGATCACCGCCGACCGCTTCCTCGCCGACCCGTACGGGCCCGCCGGGACGCGGATGTACCGCACCGGCGACCTCGCCCGGTGGACCGCCGACGGCGAGGTCGAGTACCTCGGGCGCACCGACCACCAGGTCAAGCTGCGCGGGCTGCGCATCGAACTCGGCGAGATCGAGTCCGTGCTGCTCGCCCACCCGGCCGTACGGCAGGCCGCGGTCGTCGCCCACGAGGGGCGGCAGCTGGTCGCCTACCTCGTCGCGGACGGCGGCCCGGCCGGCGCGGCGCCCGGCGCCGGTGTCACCGCCGACGAGCTGAAGGCCCTGGCCGCCGAGCGGCTGCCCGAGTTCATGGTCCCGGCGTCCTTCATGTTCCTCGACACGCTTCCGCTGTCGCCGAACGGCAAGCTCGACCGCAAGGCGCTGCCCGAGCCGGTGTTCACCGGAGGGGAGTACCGGGAGCCCGAGGGCGAGCGGGAGCGGGTCCTCGCCGAGGTCTACGCCCAGGTGCTGGGCCTGGAGCGGGTCGGCGCCGACGACGACTTCCTCGCCATCGGCGGTGACTCGCTGCGCTCCGTCAAGGTGGTCGCCGAGGCCCGCGCCCGGGGCCTGGAGATCACCCAGCGGCAGTTGCTCACCCACCGCACGGTGGCCCGGCTCGCCCCGTACGCGGGCACCCCCAGCGAGTCGTACGACGATGTGCCGGGCCCTCTGATCCAGCTGAGCGACGAGGACCTGGCCGCCTTCCGCGAGCGCCACCCGAACCTGTCCGACGTGTGGCCCCTGACGCCGATGCAGTCCGGGATGCTGTTCGAGTCGATGCTCAGCGACAGCGGCTACGACGCGTACCGCATGCAGACGGTGTTCACCTTCTCCGGCCGGGTCGACCCCGCGCGGATGCGGGAGGCCGGGCAGGGCCTGCTCGACCGGCACCCCGCGCTGCGCGCCGCCTTCGCCCCGGACACCCAGGGCGATCTGGTGCAGCTGGTGGTGGAGGGTGTCCAGCTCCCCTGGCAGGAGCTGGACCTGCGGACCCTGGTGCCCGAGGAGCGGGAGGAGGCGTTCGAGCGGTTCCTCGCCGAGGACCAGGCCGTGCCCTTCGACCTCGCCACCCCGCCGCTTGTGCGGATGACGCTGATCCGGCTGGGCGCCGAACAGGCCGCGCTCGTCCTCACCCTCCACCACGCGCTCCTCGACGGCTGGTCCGAGCCGGTCCTCGCCCGGGACCTGCTCCGCCTGTACGCCTCCCACGGCCACCAGGCGCCCCTGCCGCCGGTGCGCGGCTTCCGCGACCACCTCGCGTGGCTGGCCCGGCAGGATCAGCGGGAGGCGGCGGAGGCCTGGGCCGCCGAACTCGCCGGTGTGGACCGCCCGACGCTGCTCGCCGGCACCGCCGTCGCCCGCGACCAGGCGTCCGGCTCCGAGGTCGGCACGGCGGCCGTCCCCCTCACCGACGAGGAGGCCACTTCGCTGGTCCGGCGCGCCGGGGAGCTGGGCGTCACCCTCAACACCCTCGTCCAGGGCGCCTGGGGCGTCGTCCTCGGTCGGCTCACCGGACGTGACGACGTGCTGTTCGGGGCGACCGTCTCCGGCCGGCCGCCGGGGCTGCCCGGCGTCGAGTCGATGGTCGGGCTGTTCATCAACACCCTGCCGGTACGGGTGCGGTACGCCCCCGAGGACGGGCTCGGCACCCTGCTGACCGGCCTCCAGGACCGGCAGACCGAGCTGCTCGACCACCACCACCAGTCCCTGAGCGGTCTGTACGAGGCCACCGGTCTCGGCGCCCTCTTCGACACGCTGCTCGTCTACCAGGCGTTCCCCGCCGACGAGTCCGCGCTCGCCGAGGCCGCTGCCGCCGCCCGCCTCACCCTCGACGGGACCCGCTCGCTCGGCGGCTCCAACTACCCGCTCACCCTGATCGCCGACACCGAACCCCGGCTGCGGCTCACCTTCCAGTACCAGCGGGGGGTGCTCGACCAGGCCACCGCCGACCGGATCGCCGACGGCCTCCACACCGTGCTCCGCACCCTGGCCGCCGACCCGGCCCACCCGGTGGGCGCCCTGGACCTGGGCGAGCCGATCGCCGCGACGGAAACCGTGACGGCCGGCAAGGCGGACACCGCGACCGCCGGCAAGGCGGACACCGCGGCGGACGGCGCCACCGACAGCACGGCGGACAGCGCGACGGCGGCCGCCGACTCCGGTCCCCTCCCCTCGGCCCAGCAGGCCCTGCGGGACCTGTTCGCGGACGTCCTCGGCACCGAGCCCGAACGCATCGGCGTCCACGACAACTTCTTCAACCTGGGCGTGACCTCGCTGCTGGCGACGCGGATCAAGAGCCGCATCCGCAAGCAGCTCGGTACCGAGGTGTCCATCAAGACGATCTTCTCCAGCCCCACCCTCGCCCAGCTCGCCGACCACATCGCGGCTGCCCCCGCGGCCGCCGGATCCGCCGGATCCCCCGCGTCCAGCCCGAGCAGGCCCCGTCTGCGCAGAATGAACAAGGAGTAGTCCGAAGTGATCCCGTTGTCGTTTACCCAGCGTCGGCTCTGGTTCATCGACCGCTTCGAGGGCCCCTCTGCCACCTACAACGTGCCCCTCGCCCTCCACCTCACCGGAGAGCTCGACACCCGCGCCCTCGCCGCCTCGATCCGCGATGTGATCGGCCGCCACGAGAGCCTGCGCACGATCCTCTACGACGAGGACGGCGTCCCCTACCAGCGAATACTTCCGCCGGAGGAGATCCGGCCCGACATCCCCGTCGTGGACGTCGAGCCCGAGCGGCTCCCCGAGGCGATCGCCGAGGCCGTCTCGTACACCTTCGACCTGTACGCCGAGGTCCCCGTCCGCGCCCGCATCCTGCGGCAGGCCCCGGACCGGCACGTCCTGCTGATGCTGTTCCACCACATCGCCGCCGACGGCGAGTCCGGCGCCCCGCTGCTGCGGGACCTGAGCCTCGCCTACCGGGCCCGCCGCGAGGGCCGCGCCCCCGAGTTCCCCGAACTGCCCGTCCAGTACGCCGACTACGCGCTCTGGCAGCGGGAGCTGCTCGGCGACGAGAACGACCCCGACAGCCTGGTCTCCCGCCAGCTCGCCCACTGGGAGGACGAGCTGGCCGGCCTGGCGCAGCCGCTCCAGCTGCCCCTGGACCGCACCCGCCCCTCGGTGGCCAGCCACCGCGGCGACACCGTCGAGTTCGAGCTGGAGCCGGAACTCCTCGCCCAGGTCGAGGAACTGGCGACCGAGCGCGGACTGAGCGTGTCGATGGTCCTGCAGTCCGTCCTCGCGGTGCTGCTCCAGCAGCTCGGCGGTGGCGACGACATCCCGATCGGCTCCCCGATCGCGGGCCGCGGCGACGAGGACCTCGCCGACCTGGTCGGCTTCTTCGTCAACACCTGGGTGCTGCGGGTCCGCCTGGACGGCAACCCCGCCTTCGAGGACGTCCTGGAGCAGGTCCGCGAGCGGGCCCTGAACGCCTACGACAACCAGGACGCCCCCTTCGAGATGCTGGTGGACCGGCTCAGCCCCGAGCGCTCCACCGCCTACAACCCCCTGTTCCAGGTGCTGTTCGCCTGGCAGAACATCACCCGCCCCGAGCTGGACCTGCCCGGTCTGGAAGCCCGCCTCGACTTCGAGCAGCTCGACACCAAGACCTCCAAGTTCGACCTGGAGTTCAACATCGCCCGGCACCACGACGGGCAGGGCGCGCGCGGCACCATCGAGTACGCCCTCGACCTGTTCGACCGGTCCACGGCGGAGTCCATCGGCGCCCGCTTCGTCCGCGTCCTGCGGCAGCTGATGGCCGACCCGGCCCTCCCGGTCGGCGCCGTCGACACCCTGGACCCGGCCGAACGCCGGCGCTTCCTCGTCGAGATGAACGCCACCGCCGAGCAGACCCCGATGGTCACCCTGGCCCGGCTGGTCGAGGAGCAGGTCGCCCTCAGCCCCGACGCCGAGGCCGTCGTCCACGAGGGCACCTCCCTGACGTACGGCGAGCTCAACGCCCGCGCCAACCGGCTGGCGCACGTCCTCGTCGAGCACGGCGTCGGCCCCGAGTCGGTCGTCGCGCTGTCCCTGCCGCGCTCCCTCGACCTCGTGGTGGCGCTGCTCGCGGTGCTGAAGTCCGGCGGCGCCTATCTGCCGATCGACCCCAAGTACCCGAGTCACCGCCTGGAGTACATCCTCGGCGAGGCCCGCCCGCACCTGGTCCTCACCGACTCCGACACGGTCGCGGTGCTGCCGGAGACGGACGCCCCGAAGCTGTACGTCGACGAGCTGGACCTGTCCGGTCGGCCGGACGGGAACCCCGCGACCGGCGCCCACCCGCACAACCTGGCGTACGTCATGTACACCTCGGGCTCGACGGGCACCCCGAAGGGCGTCTCCCTCTCCCACCACAACATCGTCAACGGCGTCCTCCAGCTCGCCGAGCGCGTCGACATGGGCAAGGACTCACGGACCCTCGCGGGCACCTCCATCAACTTCGACGTGTCGGTCTTCGAGATCTTCACGACGCTCACCCACGGCGGCACCGTCGAACTCGTCCGCGACGTCCTCGTCCTCGGCGAGCGCGCGGCCCGCGGCGAGGGCTGGAACGGCAGCCTCGTCAGCACCGTCCCCTCCGTCTTCGCCGAGCTGATGGACCACATCGCGGGCACCACCAGCGTCGACACCCTCGTCTTCGCGGGCGAGGCGCTCTCCTCGACGCTCGCCGCCCGGGTCCGCGAGGCGTTCCCCGACGTACGGATCGTCAACGCCTACGGCCAGACCGAGAGCTTCTACGCCACCGCGTTCGCCATCGACGAGAGCCGCCGCTGGCACGGCGAGGGCAGCGCGCCCATCGGCACCCCGCTGGGCAACATGCGCGTCTACGTCCTCGGCCCCGGCCTCACCCCCGTGCCGCAGGGCGTGGCGGGCGAGCTGTACGTCGCCGGCAACGTGGCGCGCGGCTACCACGGCCGCGCCGAGCTGACCGCCGACCGCTTCGTGGCCGACCCGTACGGGCCGCCCGGCTCCCGCATGTACCGCACGGGCGACCTCGCCCGCTGGAACGCCGAGGGCCAGCTGGAGTACCTCGGACGCGGCGACACCCAGGTCAAGGTGCGCGGCTTCCGCATCGAGCCCGGCGAGGTCGAGGCCGCGCTGACCGCGCACCCCGGCATCGCCCAGGCCGCCGTCGTCGCCCGCGCCCACGGCACCACCAGGCAGCTCGTCGGCTATGTCGTGCCCGCCTACAGCAGCGACTCCACCAGCACCGACCTGCGCGCCGGCGTCGAGACCGCCGACCTGCGGGCCTTCGTGGGGCAGCGGCTCCCGGACTTCATGGTCCCGTCCGCGTTCGTCGTCCTCGACCGCCTGCCGCTCGCCCCGAACGGCAAGCTCGACCGCAAGGCGCTGCCCGAGCCGGAGTTCACGGCGGGCGCCTACCGGGCCCCCGGCACCGAGCGCGAGCGCATCCTCGCCGAGGTGTACGCCGAGGTCCTCGGCCTCGAACGCGTCGGCGTCGACGACGACTTCTTCGCCGTGGGCGGCGACTCCATCCGCTCCATCCAGGTCGTCTCCCGCGCCCGCGCCCAGGGCGTCGAGGTCACCCCCCGGCAGATCTTCGAGCGCCGGACGGCCGCGGAGCTGGCCGCCGTCGCCTCCGAGCAGTCGACCGCCTCCGTCGTCCTGGAGGAGTACGAGGGCGGCGGCACCGGCGCGTTCCCGCTCCTGCCGATCGCCGAGTACATGCTGGAACTCGGCGGCTCCCACGACCGCTTCTCCATGGCCGTCCTCGCCGAACTCCCGCTCGGCATCGACCGCGCCGGCCTGGTCGCCACCCTCGAAGCCGTCCTCGACCGCCACGACATCCTGCGCTCACGGCTCGACGCCGGGGCCCGCCGGATGATCGTCGGCGCGCCGGGCACCGTGGACGCGGGCACGCTGCTGCGCCGCGTCGCCTGCGACGGCCCGCAGGCCGCTGACGAGCTGGTGGCCGCCGAACTCGACGCGGCGACCGGCCGCCTGGACCCGGCCGCCGGGGTCATGGCCCAGTTCGTGTGGCTCGACCCGGCCGACCCGGAGGCCCCCGGCCGCCTGATCATCGCCCTGCACCACCTGGTCGTCGACGGCGTCTCCTGGCGCGTCCTCCTGCCCGACCTCGCCGCCGCCTGGCAGCAGGTCAAGGAGCGGGGCCGTGCGGAGCTGCCGGCCACCGGCACGTCCGTACGCCGCTGGACGCACGCCCTGATCGAGGAGGCCCGCTCGCCGGAGCGCACGGCCGAGCTGGACCTGTGGAAGCGTGTCCTCGACGGGCCCGACCCGCTGCTCTCGCACCGTCCGCTGGACCCCGCCGTCGACACCCGCGGCTCCCTCGACTTCGTCCGCGTCCAGCTCCCCGCCGACGTCACCGAGGCCCTCCTCACCACGGTCCCGGCCGCCTTCCACGGCGGCGTCAACGACGGCCTCCTCGCGGCCCTCGCCCTGGCCGTCACCAAGTGGCGGCGCGCGCGGAGCGTCTACGAGTCCTCCACCCTGATCAAGCTGGAGGGCCACGGCCGCGAACAGGACGTGGTCCCCGGCGCCGACCTGTCCTCCACGATCGGCTGGTTCACCAGCCTGTACCCGGTCCGCCTGGACGTCGCGGGCATCGACCTGGACGAGGCGTTCAAGGGGGGCAAGGCGGCAGGAGCCGCCGTGAAGGCCGTCAAGGAACAGCTCCTGTCGATCCCGGACAAGGGCCTCGGCTACGGCTTGCTGCGCTACTTGAACGAGGCGACCGCGGCCGACCTGAACGCGCTCGGCTCCACCGGCCAGATCGGCTTCAACTACCTCGGCCGCTTCTCCTCCGCCGACATGCCCGAGAACCTCCGCGGCCTCGGCTTCACCCAGCTCAGCGAGCTCTCCGCGCCCCTCGACGAGGACATGCCCGCCATGTCGTCCCTGGAGATCAACTCCCTGGTCGTCGACACGGAGGACGGCGCCCAGCTCGACGCCGGCATCGGCTTCCCGGCGACCCTCTTCGAGAAGGAGGACGTCGAGGAGCTGGTGGACCTGTGGTTCGCCGCCCTGACCGCCCTCGCCCGGCACGTCGGCCAGGAGGACGCCGGCGGTCTCACCCCCTCCGACCTGCCCCTCGTGGACGTCACCCAGCAGGACATCGAGCGGTGGGAGGAGACCTACCCCGGCCTCACCGACGTGTGGCCGCTCACGGCCCTCCAGTCCGGCCTGCTGTTCCACACGATGCTGAACGACGACTCCTGGGACGCCTACCAGATGCAGATGTCGTTCCACGTCACCGGCGAGGTCGACGCGGAGCGCATGCGCACCGCGGGCCAGGCCGTCCTGGACCGGCACCCGAACCTGCGGGCCGCGTTCGTCACCGACTCCGCCGGCCGCCAGGCCCAGGTCGTCGTGGACGGCGTCGAACTCCCCTGGCGGGAGATCGACCTGACCCACCTCCCCGAGGCGGAGCGGGAGGAGTCCTTCGAGCGGTTCCTCACCGCGGACCACGCGCAGGCGTTCGACCCGGCGGTCCCGCCGATGCTCCGCATGACCCTGGTGCGGATGACGGGCGAGACCTCCGAGCTGGTCCTCACCGCCAACCACGTCCTCTTCGACGGCTGGTCCTTCCCGCATCTGATGAAGGACCTCCTCCACCTGTACGGCTCCGGCGGCGACCCCTCGGTCCTGCCCCGCGTCCGCGGCTTCAAGGACTTCCTCACCTGGCTCGACCGCCAGGACCACGAGGCGTCCCGGCAGGCGTGGGCCCGCGAACTGGAGGGCGTCGAGGAGCCCACCCTGCTCGTGCGGGGCGGCGCCCCCGCCACCGGCAGCCAGGGCATCGGCTCCGTCGACGTGCCCCTGCCCCTGGACGAGGTGCGCAGGCTCACCCGCCGCGCCTCGGAACTGGGCGTCACCGTCAACACCCTGGTGCAGGGCGCCTGGGCGGTGCTGCTCGGCCGGCTCACCGGACGCCGGGACGTCGTGTTCGGCGCGACCGTCTCCGGGCGGCCCCCGGCGGTGCCGGACGTCGACTCGATGGTGGGCCTGTTCATCAACACGCTGCCCGTCCGCGTCGAGTACGCCCCCGGCGACTCCCTCGCCGACGTCCTCACCGCGCTCCAGGCACGGCAGGCCGCATTGCTCGACCACCACCACCAGGGTCTGAGCGAGATCCAGCAGAGCACCGGCCTCAGCACCCTCTTCGACACCCTGGTCGTCTTCGAGTCCTACCCGGTGGACCGGGCCGGCCTCGACGAGGCCAACGCGGCGGCCGGGATCGCCTTCACCACCATCCGCCCCTCCACGGGCACCCACTACCCGCTGACCGTGATGGCGGACGCCGACCCGCACCTGCGGCTCGCCCTCCAGTTCCAGCAACACGTCCTGGACCGGACCGCCGTCGAGTCGTACGCGGCTCGCCTCGCCCTCGTGCTGCGGCAGCTGGCGGACGACCCTGCCCTGCCGGTCGGTCTCGTCGACCTGCTGGAGCCGGCCGAGCACGAGCGTCTGCTGGAGCTGAGCGGCACCACCGCGCCCCGCCCCGACACGACCGTCACCCGGCTCATCGAGAAGCAGGCCGCGGCGACCCCGGACTCGATCGCGCTCGTCCACGAGGGTGCCCGGACGACGTACGAGCAGCTCAACTCCCGCGCCAACCGGCTCGCCCGGCTCCTCGTCGACCGCGGGGTGGGCCCGGAGACGGTCGTCGCCGTGTCCCTGCCCCGCTCTGCCGACCTGGCGGTGGCCTTGCTGGCGGTCCTGAAGGCAGGCGGCGCCTATCTGCCGATCGACCCGAAGTACCCGAGCCACCGCCTGGAGTACATCCTCGGCGAGGCCCGCCCGACCCTGGTCCTCACGGACGCGGAGACGGTCGCGGTGCTGCCGGACACCGACACGCCGAAGCTGTACGTCGACGAGCTCGACCTCCCGGCCGACGACAGCGACCTCGGCCGCCCGGTCCACCCGCAGAACCTCGCCTACGTGATGTACACCTCGGGCTCCTCCGGCACCCCCAAGGGCGTCGCCATCACGCACGCCAACATCGTCAACGGCGTGCTGGGGCTCGCCGCCCGCATGGGCATCCAGGCCGGCTCGAAGGTTCTCGCCGGTACGTCGATCAACTTCGACGTCTCCGCGTTCGAGCTGTTCACCACGCTCGTCCACGGCGGCACGGCGGAGATCGTCCGGGACGTCCTGGTCCTCGGCGAGCGCGACCACTGGCGCGGGGCCGTCGTCAGCACGGTGCCGTCGGCGTTCGCGGAGCTCCTCGACCAGATCGCCGACCGCACCTCCATGGACACGGTCGTCTTCGCGGGCGAGGCCCTGTCGTCGACGCTCGTCTCCCGGGTCCGCGAGGCGTTCCCCGGCGTCCGCGTCGTCAACGCCTACGGGCAGACGGAGAGCTTCTACGCGACCACGTTCGACGCGGCCGAGTGGGACGGCACGGGCAGCGCGCCCGTCGGCACCCCGCTGCCCAACATGCGGGCGTACGTCCTCGGCGCGGGCCTCACGCCCGTGCCGCCGGGCGCCGTCGGCGAGCTGTACGTCGCCGGGAGCCTGGGCCGCGGCTACCGCGGACGGCCCGACCTGACCGCCGACCGGTTCGTCGCCGACCCGTTCGGCGAGCCCGGCTCGCGGATGTACCGCACCGGCGACCTCGCCCGCTGGACCGAGGACGGACAGATCGAGTACCTCGGCCGGGGCGACACCCAGGTCAAGGTGCGCGGCTTCCGCATCGAGCCCGGCGAGGTCGAGGCCGCCCTCGCCTCCCACCCGCAGGTGACGCAGGCGGCGGTGATCGCCCGCAACGGGCGCGGCACCAACGCCGGCAAGGTCCTCGTGGCGTACGTCGTGCCCACCGCGCCCGACGCGGTGGACGCCGACGAGCTGGGCGCCCACGCGGCCCGCAAGCTGCCCGAGTTCATGGTCCCGGCCGCCTACGTCGTCCTCGACCGGCTGCCGCTGATGCCGAACGGCAAGCTCGACCGGGCCGCGCTGCCCGCCCCCGAGTTCGCCGGGGTGCCCTACCGGGCGCCGCGCACCAAGCGGGAGGAGATCCTCGCCCGGCTGTACGCCGAGGTCCTCGGCGTGGACGAGGTCGGCATCGACGACAACTTCTTCAACCTGGGCGGCCACTCGCTCCTCGCCACCCGGCTGATCAGCCGTATCCGCACCGAACTGGGCGTGGAGATCCCGATCAAGGTGGTCTTCGGCTCGCCCACGGTCGCCGAGCTGACGGCCCAGCTGTCCTCCGGCGACACCGTCCGCACCCCGCTGCGGCGCCTGCGCACCCGCCCCGAGAAGCTGCCGCTGTCGTTCGCGCAGCGCCGGCTGTGGTTCATCGACCGGTTCGAGGGCCCCTCGGCGACGTACAACATCCCGATGGCGCTGCGGCTGACCGGCGACCTGGACACCGAGGCGCTCGCCGAGGCGATCCGGGACGTCGTGGCCCGCCACGAGAGCCTGCGCACCGTGTACGCCGAGGACACCGACGGAACCGCCTACCAGGTCGTCCTGGAGCCGGGGCAGTACAGCCTGCCCGTCCCGGTCGTCGAGGTGGCGGCGGACGACGTGGCGGACGCGGTCGCCCGCGCGGCCCGGCACCACTTCGACCTCGCCCACGGCATCCCCGTCAAGGCCGGCATCCTGCGCGTCGGACCGGGCGAGCACCTCCTGACCCTGCTCATCCACCACATCGCCAGCGACGGCGAGTCCATGGCCCCGCTGATCCGGGACATCTCCACCGCCTACGCGGCCCGCCGCGAGGGCCTCGCGCCCGAGTTCGCCGAACTGCCCGTGCAGTACGCCGACTACACCCTCTGGCAGCGGGACCTGCTCGGCGACGCCACCGACCCGGACAGCGTGCTCGCCGCGCAGTCCTCGTACTGGCGGCGCGAACTGGCCGCCGTACCGCAGCCGCTCAGGCTGCCCGTGGACCGGCCGCGCCCGCCGAAGGCGAGCTACCGGGGCGAGATGCTCGACTTCCGCCTCGACGACGACCTCCTGGTCGCCGTGGAGAAGCTGGCCCGCGAGCACGACGTGACCGTGTCCATGGTCATGCAGTCCGTCCTCGCCGTACTGCTGCACCAGCTCGGCGGCGGCGACGACATCCCGATCGGCTCCCCGATCGCCGGCCGCACCGACGAGGCCCTCGCCGACCTGGTCGGGTTCTTCGTCAACACCTGGGTGCTGCGCGCCGAACTGTTCGCCAACCCCACCTTCGAGCAGCTGATCGCCCAGGTCCGCGACAAGGCCCTTGCCGCGTACGCCAACCAGGACGCGCCCTTCGAGCGCCTGGTGGAACTGCTCAACCCCGAGCGGTCCACGGCCTACCACCCGCTGTTCCAGGTCATGTTCGCCTGGCAGAACTTCGCGCAGGCCGACTTCGACCTGCCGGGCCTGGACGTCGCGTACGTGCCGACGCCCACCGGGACCGCCAAGTTCGACCTGTTCTTCAACCTCACCGAGGTGACGGGCCCGGACGGACGCGAGGTCGAGGGCCTGCTGGAGTACGCCACCGACCTGTTCGACCGGGAGACGGCCGAGCGTGTCGCCGACCGGTTCGTGCGGGTGCTGCGCCAGCTCGTCGCCGACCCGGCGGCCCGCGTCGGCACCGTCGACCTCCTCGACGACGCCGAACGCGACCAGGTGCTGCGCCGCTTCAACGACACCGCCGAGCCGACCCCGCACCTCACGGTCGCCGAACTCGTCGAGAAGCAGGTCGCCGCCACCCCGGACGCGGTCGCGATCGTCTCCGGCGACACCACGCTCGCCTACTGGGAGCTGAACGCCCGCGCCAACCGGCTCGCCCGCGAACTGGTCGCCCACGGCGTCGGCCCCGAGACCCTGGTCGCGGTGTCCCTGCCGCGCACCGCCGACCTCGCGGTCGCCCTGCTCGCCGTCCTCAAGTCGGGCGGCGCCTACCTGCCGATCGACCCCAAGTACCCGAGCCACCGCCTGGACCACATCCTCACCGAGGCGGCCCCGGCCCTAGTCCTCACGGACACCGAGACGGCCCCGGTGCTCCCCGACACGGAGCTCCCGAAGCTGTACGCGGACCGGCTCGACCTCACCGACCGCTCCCCGGACAACCTGCCGGTCACCGCCCACCCGCAGAACCTGGCGTACGTCATGTACACCTCGGGCTCGACGGGTGTGCCGAAGGGCGTGTCCCTCAGCCACCACAACATCGTCAACGGCGTCCTGCGGCTGATCCCGAGGGTCGGCGTCAAGAAGGGCTCGCGGATCCTCGCGGGCACCTCGATCAACTTCGACGTGTCGGTGTTCGAGCTGTTCACCACGCTCAGCGTCGGCGGCAGCGCCGAGATCGTCCGGGACGTCCTCGTCCTCGGCGAACGCGACAGCTGGAACGGCACGATGATCTCCACCGTGCCGTCGGCCTTCACCGAGCTGCTCGACCAGCTCGCCGGCCGCCTCACCGTCGAGACGGTCGTCTTCGCCGGCGAGGCCCTGCCCACCGCCCTGGTGGAGCGGATGCGGGAGCAGATCCCGGGCGTCCGCGTCGTCAACGCCTACGGCCAGACCGAGTCCTTCTACGCCACCACCCACACCGCGAACGGCATGGGAGCGTCCGGCGGCACCGGCAGCGCCCCCATCGGCACCCCGCTCGGCAACATGCGGGCCTACGTCCTCGGCCCCGGCTTCACCCCGGCCCCCGTGGGTGTGGTCGGCGAGCTGTACATCGCCGGTGACGTCAGCCGCGGCTACCGCGGCCGGCCCGACCTGACCGCCGAGCGGTTCGTCGCCGACCCGTTCGGCCCGCCCGGCTCCCGCATGTACCGCACGGGCGACCTCGCCCGGTGGAACGCCGACGGGCAGCTGGAGTACGCGGGACGCGCCGACTCCCAGGTCAAGGTGCGGGGCTTCCGCATCGAGCCCGGCGAGGTCGAGGCCGCGATCACCGCGCACCCCGGCGTCGCCCGGGCGGCGGTCGTGGTCCGCGAGCACGGCAGGACCAAGCAGCTCGTCGGATACGTGGTCCCGGCCGACGCGGGCACGGGCGGTGACGGCGCCGGACAGCTCGGCGGCACCGACTTCGACCTCACCGCCGGACTCACCTCACGCGACCTGCGCTCCTTCGTCTCCGACCGGCTCCCCGAGTTCATGGTCCCGGCCGCCTTCGTCGTCATCGACCGGCTGCCGCTCGCCCCGAACGGCAAGCTCGACACCAAGGCGCTGCCCGAACCGGAGTTCAGCGGCGGGGAGTACCGGGCGCCCCGCACCCCGGAGGAGGAGATCCTCGCCGCCGTGTACGCCGACGTCCTCGGCCACGGCCGCGTCGGCATCGACGACGACTTCTTCGCCGTCGGCGGTGACTCCATCCGCTCCATCCAGGTCGTCACCCGGGCCCGCGCCCAGGGCGTCGAGGTCAGCCCGCGTGAGATCTTCGAGCACCGCACGGTCGCCGAACTCGCCCGCGTGGCCCGCACCACCGGCACCGCCGTGCTCCTGGAGGAGTTCGAGGGTGGTGGCACGGGCACCCTGCCGCTGCTGCCGATCGCCCAGTACATGCTGGAACTCGGCGGCGACTTCGACCGCTTCTCGATGTCCCTCCCGCTGGAACTGCCCCTCGGCATCGACCGGTCCGGCCTCATCGCCACACTCGACGCCGTGTTCGACCGCCACGACCTGCTCCGGTCCCGGCTGACCGGCGCGAGCCTGGAGGTCACCCCGGCGGGCTCCACCGACACCGCCTCACTGATCCGGCGCGTCGCCTGCGACGGGACCTGGGACGAGACCTGGCTGCGCACGGCCGCCGCCGAACTCGACGCGGCCACCGGCCGACTGGACCCGGCGGCCGGGGTGATGGCCCAGTTCGTGTGGTTCGACCCGGCCGACCCGGCGATTCCCGGCCGCCTCCTCATCGCCCTGCACCACCTGGTGGTCGACGGCGTCTCCTGGCGCATCCTGCTCCCCGACCTCGCCGAGGCGTGGAAGCAGCTGAAGGAGAGCGGCACGGCGGAACTCCCGCCGGTCGGCACGTCCGTACGCCGCTGGACGCACGCCCTGATCGAGGAGGCCGGCTCCCCGGAGCGCTCGGCCGAACTGGAGCTGTGGCGGGGCATCCTCGACGGCCCCGACCCCCTGCTGGGCTCCCGCCCGCTGGACCCGGCCGCCGACACCCGCTCCACCATGGACCACGTCTCGCTGCGCCTCCCCGTGGAGGCCACCGAGGCCCTCCTGACGAAGGTCCCGGCGGCCTTCCACGGCGGCGTCAACGACGCCCTCCTCGCGGCCCTCGCCCTCGCGGTGACCAAGTGGCGCCGCGGCAGGGGAGTGGAGGAGCCGTCGACCCTGGTCCGCCTCGAAGGCCACGGCCGCGAACAGGACGTCGTCCCCGGCGCCGACCTGTCCTCCACGATCGGCTGGTTCACCAGCATGTACCCGGTCCGCCTGGACACGACGGGCTTCGACGTGGACGAGGCGTTCGAGGGCGGCGCCACGACGGGCGCGGTGGTGAAGTCCGTCAAGGAGCAACTCCTCGCGATCCCGGACAAGGGCCTGGGCTACGGCTTGCTCCGCTACCTGAACGAGGGCACCGCGGCCGGCCTCGGCGCTCTCGGCGCCGCCGGGCAGATCGGGTTCAACTACCTCGGCCGCTTCTCCTCCGCCGACATGCCGGAGGAACTCCGCGACCTCGGCTGGACCCAGCTCCCCGACGTGGCCCTCTCCCCGGACCTGGGCGGGATGCCCGCCATGACCACCGTCGAGATCAACTCGGCGGTCATCGACACCGACCTCGGCGCCCAGCTGGACGCCTCCGTCGGCTTCCCGGCCGGCGTCCTCACCCGCACCGAGGTCGAGGACCTGATGTCCCTCTGGGCGGACGCCCTGAAGGCGATCACCACCCATGTCACCGAGGACCCGAAGGCCGGCGGGCTCACCCCCTCCGACCTGCCCCTCGTCGAGGTGACCCAGCGGGACATCGAACAGTGGGAGGAGACGTACCCCGGTCTCACCGACGTCTGGCCGCTCACCGCGCTCCAGTCGGGCCTGCTCTTCCAGTCCCTCCTGGACGACGACGCGGCGCACGACGCGTACCAGATGCAGATCGCGTTCCATGTGTCCGGCCGGATCGACCCGGGGCGCATGCGGGCCGCGGGCCAGGCCGTACTCGACCGCTATCCGAACCTCCGGGTCGCGTTCGTGACGGACTCGGCGGGGCGGCAGGTCCAGGCCGTCGTGGACGGCGTCCGCCTCCCCTGGCGGGAGGTCGACCTGCGCGCACTCCCGGAGCAGGAGCGGGAGGAGGCGTTCGAGCGGTTCCTCGCCGAGGACCACACCGCCCACTTCGACCCGGCGGCCCCGCCGCTGCTGCGGCTGTCCCTCGTCCGGATGACCGACGACCGCTCCGAACTGGTCCTCACCGCCCACCACGTGCTCTTCGACGGCTGGTCCTTCCCGATCCTCATGCAGGACCTGCTCCACCTGTACGGCTCCGCCGGCGACCCGGCCGTCCTGCCCCGCACCCGCGGCTTCAAGGACTTCCTCACCTGGCTGTCCCGCCAGGACGAGGCGGAGACGGCCCGCGCCTGGGCGGCGGAACTGGCGGGCGTGGAGGAACCCACCCTCCTCGCACCCCCCGTCCCGGCCGGCGACACGGAGACGGACACGGCCACGGACGGCGGTGACCCCGGTGTCGGCCAGCTCGACGTACGGCTGCCGCTCGACGAGGCCCGCGCCCTCAACCGCCGCGCCTCCGAACTCGGCATCACCGTCAACACGCTCGTGCAGGGCGCGTGGGCGGTCGTCCTCGGCCGGCTGACGAACCGCTCGGACGTCGTGTTCGGCGCGACCGTCTCCGGGCGGCCGCCGACGGTGACCGACGTGGACTCGATGGTCGGACTCTTCATCAACACGCTGCCCGTCCGCGTCGAGTACGGCCCCGGCGACACCCTCGCCGACCTGCTCACCGGGCTCCAGCGGCGCCAGGCCGCGCTCCTCGACCACCATCACCACGGGCTGAGCGAGATCCACCGGACGACCGGGCTGAGCACCCTCTTCGACACCCTCGTGGTCTTCGAGTCGTTCCCGGTGGACAAGGAGGGCATCGACTCCGCCAACAGCGCCGCCGGGATCGCCTTCACCGGCATCCGCCCCTTCTCCGGCACGCACTACCCGCTGACGGTGATGGCGGCCGCCGACCCGCACCTCCAGCTGGTGCTCCAGTACCAGCAGGGCGTCTTCGACCGGGTGACCGTCGAGGCGCTCGGCGGGCGGCTCGTGCGGGTTTTGCGGCAGATGGCAGCCGACCCGTCGGTCCCGGTGGGCCGCGTCGACCTCCTCGAACCGGCCGAGCACGAGCGGCTCGCGGAACTGAGCGGCACCCAGGCGAACACCCCGGCGCTGACCGTCGCCGGACTCGTCGAGCGGCAGGTCGCGGCCACCCCGGACGCGCCGGCCGTGGAGTACGGCGACACGACGCTGACGTACGCGGGGCTGAACGCGGCGGCCAACCGGCTCGCCCGGGAGCTCGTCGCCCACGGCGTCGGCCCGGAGAGCGTGGTCGCGGTGGCCCTGCCCCGCACGGAGGGCCTGGCGGTGGCCCTGCTGGCGGTCCTGAAGGCGGGCGGCGCCTATCTGCCGATCGACCCGAAGTACCCGAGCCACCGCCTGGAGTACATCCTCGGCGAGGCCCGGCCCCAGCTGGTCCTCACCGACTCGGGGACGGTCCGCGTGCTGCCCCCGACGACCGTGCCGAAGCTGTACGTCGACGAGCTGGTCCTCCCGGCCGACGACACCGACCTCGGCCGCCCGGTCCACCCGGAGAACCTCGCGTACGTGATGTACACCTCCGGTTCCACGGGCACCCCGAAGGGCGTCGCGATCACGCACTCCAACGTGGTCAACGGCGTGCTGAGGCTGGCCGGTCCGGTGGGCATCGCCCCCGGCCGCCGGATGCTCGCGGGCACCTCCGTCAACTTCGACGTCTCGGTGTTCGAGCTGTTCACCACCCTCGCCCACGGCGGCACCGTCGAGATCGTCCGCGACGTGCTCGCCCTGGGGGAGCGGGACCGCTGGCAGGGCTCCGTCATCAGCACCGTCCCGTCCGTCTTCGCCGAACTCGTCGACCAGCTCGCCGGCACCACCACCGTCGACACCCTGGTCTTCGCGGGCGAGGGCCTGCCCTCCGGGCTCGTACGCCGGGTCCGGGAGGTCTTCCCCGACGTGCGCGTGATCAACGCGTACGGCCAGACGGAGAGCTTCTACGCCACCCTCGCCGAGGTGGGCGACGCCACGGGCAGCGCCCCGATCGGCGCCCCGCTCGCCAACATGCGGGCGTACGTCCTCGGTCCGGGGCTCACCCCGGTACCGCCGGGTGCGGTGGGGGAGCTGTACGTCGCGGGGAACGTCGGACGCGGCTACCGGGGACGCCCCGAGCTGACCGCGGACCGGTTCGTCGCCGACCCGTTCGGCCCGCCCGGCTCCCGCATGTACCGCACGGGCGACCTCGCCCGCTGGAACACCGACGGGCAGCTGGAGTACGCCGGCCGCGGCGACGTCCAGGTCAAGGTGCGCGGCTTCCGCGTCGAACCCGGCGAGGTGGAGGCGGCCCTGACGGCCCACCCGGCCGTCGACCGGGCCGTGGTCGTCGCGAGGCCTCACGGGAACAGCCGGCGGCTCGTCGCCTACGTGGTGCCCGGCGCCGACCTCGACACCGACGAGCTGCGGGCCCACACCGCCGGGCGGCTCCCGGAGTTCATGGTCCCCTCCGCGTTCGTGCACCTGGACCGGCTGCCGCTCGCCCCGAACGGCAAGCTCGACCACCGGGCGCTGCCCGAGCCCGAGTTCACCGGCGAGGCGTACCGGGCGCCGCGCACCGGCCGGGAGGAGGCCCTGGCGGCCCTCTTCGCGGAGGTCCTCGGCCTGGAGAAGGTCGGCATCGACGACGACTTCTTCTCCCTGGGCGGTCACTCCCTCCTCGCGGCCCGGCTCGTCAGCCGCGTCCGCCGGGAACTCGGCTGGTCGCTGCCCATGCGGGCGGTGTTCCAGGCGCCCACGGTGGCCGGGCTCGCCGCGCACGGCACGCAGGCGGTGGGGGAGAACACCGACCCGTTCGCCCGTGTCCTGACCATCAAGCCCGGCGGGGAGCGCGAACCCCTGTGGTTCGTGCACCTCACCGGCGGTCTCGCCTGGCCCTATCTGTCCTTCGCCGGGCACCTGCCCGCCGACCGGCCCGCGTACGGCATCCAGTCGCCCGCGTGGTCCGCCGTGCGGGACCGGGCGGCCGGGAATTCCCCGGAGCAGGGTTCGCCGTCGCATTCCCTGCCGAATTCGCTGGAATCCCTGGTGACGGATTACGTCACGGAGATACTCTCGATTCAGCCCGAGGGACCGTTCCATCTGATCGGCTGGTCCTTCGGCGGGGCGGTCGTCCACGCGATGGCCGCGGAACTCCAGCGCAGGGGCCACGAAGTCGCCCTCCTCGGTCTGCTCGACGCGGCACCGAGCGGCCACTTCGCGAAGGATCCGGAACTCGAACTGGCCCATGTGCGCACCCTCCTCGGCGCATTCGTCGGAGAGTTCGGCGGGAACGCCGGCGGAACGGACCAGGAAAGCCTCCTGGAGACCTCGTCGGAGTTCGTGGTCCACCACGTCGAACTGCTGAAGGACTTCACACCGCCGGTCTTCACGGGCGACGTGCTCTTCTTCAACGCGACGCTGAACCCCGAGGCGCCCTACACGGACCAGTGGGCACCGTACGTCGACGGCGAGCTGACGGCGTACGACGTCCCCAGCACCCACCACGAGATGTGCCTTCCGGCGCACGCCGCCGGAATGGCGGAAGTCATCGGCCACAAGCTCGACGAGCTCGACAAGGCCCGGGACGGCAAACCGTCCTGACCCCCTCGCGGGACCCCTACCCCCCGGTCCCCGCGAATCCGTCCCCGGGGCGCACCCACAAGGAACGCCCCGGGGACGGAAAAACCCTCAGAAAGCGCCCGCGCCGAGAATTGGTAGGTCCGAATGTTCGTTCCCGATCCGTACCGGGAGCCGGACGGCTCGTGGATGACCGAGCTGATCCGCCTCAACCCCTTCGCCCTGCTGGTGTCCAACGGCCCCGCCGACGCCGACCCGTACGCCACCCACCTCCCCGTGATCCGCGACCCGGAGTGGACCGGCGCATGGACCGAGAACCTGGCCGGCGGCCGCCTCATCGGCCATATGAACCGGGAGAACCCGCACTGGACGGCCCTGGAGAACGGCACCCCCGTCCTCATCACCTTCACCGGACCGCACGCCTATGTGTCGCCGACGGTCTACGACATCACACCGGCCGCCCCCACCTGGGACTTCACCTCCGTCCACGTCCACGGTGTCTTCGAGAAGATCGAGGCCGCCGCCCCCGGTGAGGACTCCCTGGAGGTCTGCAAGGACACCGTCAAGGCGTACGAGCGCGACTTCGGCGCCGCCAAGGCCTGGGACATGTCCCGCTCCATCGACTACTTCGCGACGATCCTGCCCGCGGTGGGCGCCTTCCGCGTCGAGATCACCGGCGCCGAGGGCATGTTCAAGCTCAGCCAGGAACAGGACGAGGAGATCCGCGAGCGGGTCCGCGAGGACTTCGCCCTGCGCGACTCCAGCCAGTACCGCGAGACGGCCGAACTCATGGACCGCATGGAGAAGACCGGCACCATCAAGGGCTGCCCCGTCCACCACTGAGTTCAACTGTCCACCCAGTACCGCCGTTGACGCTCCAAAAAGGCGCAACGTACCTTTCCAGCACACCACTTGCGGGAGAATTCATGGAAGCGAACACCGAAGCGTACGAGGTCGTGGGAATAGGTTTCGGACCGGCCAACCTCTCGCTCGCCATCGCGCTGGAGGAGCAGCGCGGAAAGGACGAGAAGCAGCTCACCGCGGCTTTCTTCGAGAAGCAGCCGTCCCTCGGCTGGCACCGCAACATGCTGCTTCCCGACACCAAGATGCAGATTTCCTTCCTGAAGGATCTGGCGACCTTCCGCAACCCGGCCTCCCAGTGGAGCTTCATCGCCTATCTGCATGCCGCGGGCCGTCTGGCGCAGTTCGTGAACAACCAGAACTTCTTCCCCACCCGGAACGAGTTCCACGACTATCTCGAATGGGCCGAGTCCAGTTTCTCGGACCGTGTCACCTACAACTCCGAGGTGAACGCGGTCCACCTGCCCGACGGGCACGCCGGCGGCCCCGTCGACACCGTCCGCGTCGAGGTGAGGGACAACGGCCCGCGCGGCGGCACCCGCCTCGTCGAGGCCCGCAACCTCGTCATCTCCACCGGCCTCGTCCCGAGGATGCCCGACGGCGTCGACCGCGGCGAACGCGTCTGGCACAGCTCCGAGTTCCTCGGCCGGTTCAACACCCTCGACCGGAGCCGGGTCCGCCGGTTCGCCGTCGTCGGCGCCGGCCAGAGCGCCGCCGAGATCACCCGGTTCGTCTACGACACGATCCCGGACGCCGAGGTCTACGCGATCATGCCGTCGTACGGCTACTCGATCGCCGACGACACCCCTTACGCCAACCGCATCTTCGACGCCGACGCCGTCGACGACTACTACGGCGGCACCGACCGCACCCGCGAGTCGTTCTGGCGCTACCACCGCAACACCAACTACGGCGTCGCCGACGACGAGGTCATCCGCGACCTCTACCAGCGCGCGTACGACGACGAGGTGGCCCGGATCAAGCGCCTCCACCTGCTCAACCTGTCCCGCGTCCAGCGGGTCGACCAGAGGGCCGACGGGGCCCGGCTCACCATGCACTCCGTGCGCGACGACTCGGTGTACGACCTCGACGTCGACGCGATCGTCTTCGCCACCGGCTACGACTCCATGGACCCGACCGCCCTCCTGGGCGACCTGGCGCCGTACTGCCTCCGCGACGACGAGGGCCGCCTCAGGGTCGAGCGCGACTACCGCCTCGTCACGAAGCCCGAGTTGAACGTCGGCATCTACCTCCAGGGCGGCACCGAGCACACCCACGGCCTCGCCTCCTCGCTGCTGTCCAACATCGCCATCCGCAGCGGCGAGATCGCCGACGCCATCGCCATCGACCTGGCGTCGCGCCAGCACACGACCGTCTGAACACGACCGTCTGGGCACGACCGACTGGGCACGACCGTCCCACCACCACCGATCCACGTCCCACGAGAGGGAGTTGAACCGCGATGAGCACCAACCCGTTCGACGACGCCAACGGCACCTTCCACGTCCTCGTCAACGACGAGGAGCAGCACTCGCTGTGGCCGACCTTCACCCAGGTCCCGGCGGGCTGGCGGGTGGTGTTCGGCGACGCCGGCCGCCAGGACTGCCTCGACTACATCGAGCGGCACTGGACCGACCTGCGACCCAAGAGCCTCCGCGAGGCGATGGCCGGCGCATGAGCGCCCGCCGCGAGGGTGTCCTCGCCCGCCCTCGCGCGGCGGTGCGCCGCCGGACCCCCCTCCGGCCGGCGTACCGCCGCGGGGAGCGCACCGCCACCCGCCGCCGGTACCTGATGTGCCAGCCGTACCCGTTCGACGCGGTGGAGGCGGACCGCCCCTGGACCGACCGGTCCTCCGCCCCCCTCACGTCCCGGCGGGCCCTGATGCAGTGGGGCCGTCTCTACAGCCTCTACCTCTCGCTCGGCCACGACGTCCGGCTGATCGGCCCGCTTCCCGGACTGCCCGACGCGGTCCGCGCGGCCGCGACCGCGGCGGTCGTGGACGGCCGGGTGCTGGGGGCGCGCCGGGGCGGTCCGGCGGGTGAGCCGGCGTACCTGGACTGGTTCCGCACGCACGGCTTCACGGACGTACGCGGTGCCGTCCACGCCAACGAGGGCGCGCGGGACGTCCTGGTCACCGACCGCTGGATCCTCGCCGGCCGCCAGGTGGGCAGCGCCCCCGAGGCCCACCGCGAGGCGCTCGACTTCTTCCGGCGCCCCCTGATCAGCCTGGAGCTGGCGGACCCCCGCTTCCAGCACCTCGACACCGCGCTGGCCGTCCTGGACGGCGACGAGGTGATGTACCACCCGGCGGCGTTCACCGAGGTCAGCCGGGATGTGCTGGCCGGCCTCTTCCCTGACGCGCTCCTGGTCGACGAGCCGGCCGCGGCGTCGCTGGCGCTCAACGCGGTCAGCGACGGCCTGCATGTCGTGTTGCCGGAGACGGCGGACGCGGTGGCGCCGGCGCTCAGGGAGCGGGGCTTCCGTCCGCTGCTGCTGGATCTGTCGGAGCTGGTGAGGGGAGACGGAGGGGTCAAGTCCTGCACGCTGGAGTTGGGGCCGGGCGCCTCATAGCTCGGGGGTGCGCGGTTCGTTGGCGGGTGCGGGTTCGTTGTGGTTTCTCGCGCAGTTCCCGGCGCCCCTCAAAAGCACGGGCTGCGCCCGGTGCTTTTCATATGAAGGACGGGCCGCAGGCCCGTTCCTTCAGGGGCGCGGGGAACTGCGCGAACAACCCCCACCCACCCGCACCCGCCGACGCACCCCACCCCCCCGAGCTCTCCCGCGAACCACGAACCCACCCCAAGAAGGGCCGCGCAGCGAACCCCCGCCGCGCGGCCCTTCCTCATGCCCAACAACCCCATCCCCCCGAGCAGTTGAACGAGGTAGGAAACATACCGCTGTCCCGGTATGTTTCAAGCCAACGCCAAGCCCAACGCCAAGCCAAACCCCAAGCCAGCGCCAGCCCGCAGCCCGGAGCCACGGACGGAGACCTCATGTCCCAGGAAGTCCTCAGCCTGACCTCGAAGTTCGTCAGCACCCCCGGCGGTTTCACCAGCCTCCGCGAGCAGGCCCCCCTCGTCCGGGTGACCCTCCCGGACGTCGAGACCCCGGTCTGGCTGCTGACCCGCTACGAGGACGCCAAGGCCGCCCTCACGGACCCCCGCTTCGTGCGGGACAACCACAAACTCCCCGGCCAGGACGGCCCGAGCATCGCCGACCAGATGATCGAGGCGTACGGGCTGCCCGCGGAGTACCGCGACTACCTCGGCATCCTCGTCCTGGCCGACGGCGAGGACCACACCCGGATGCGCACCCTGATCACCCGCGCCTTCACGGCCCGCCGGATCAACGCCCTGCGCCCGAAGATCGAGAAGATCACCCACGACCTGTACACGGCGATGGCCGCCAAGGGCGAGGCCGACCTCCTGGAGGACCTCAGCCACCCGCTCGCCGGCTTCGGCGTCTGCGAACTCATCGGCGTCGACGCGGCCGACCAGCCGCAGATCTGCGCGTGGATCCGCGACTACATCTCGGGTGACCCGGAGCGGTTCATCCCGGCCCTCAAGGGCATGGTCGAGCACTGCAAGAAGCTCATCGAGGAGCGCACGGCCGCCCTCTCGGACGACCTGATCTCCGAGCTGATCCGGGTGAGCCAGGAGGAGGGCGACTTCGGCGAGACCGAGATCGTCGCGATCTTCCTGCTGCTGATCAACACGGGCATCATGCCGCCCGCCCACTTCATCGCCGACGCGATCCTCGCCCTGCTCGACCACCCCGACCAGCTGGCCCGGCTGCGCGAGGAGCCCGAGCTGCTCGCCGGTCGCGCGGTCCCCGAGCTCCTCCGCTTCACCACGCCCGTCCCGATCGGCGCCCCCATGTACGCCACCGAGGATCTGGAGCTGGGCGGTATGCCGGTCAAGCAGGGCGAGGTGGTCACGGCCGCGCTGCTCGGCGTGAACCACGACCCGCGCGAGTTCCCCGGCGGCGCCGACAAGCTCGACCTCGGCCGTGAACTCGGCCGCGGTGTCGGCCACATGGCCTTCGGCCACGGCCCGCACTTCTGCATCGGCGCCGCCCTCGCCCGCCTCCAGGCCGAGGTGGTCCTGGAGACCCTGTTCGTCCGCAACGACGGCCTGACCCTCGCCGTGGACCGCGAGGCACTGGAGTACGTGGCGATGCCGGGCGACGGCATCCACCTGGTGTCGCTCCCGGTGCGCCTCTGACGCCGCACACCGGGCCCGCACACCGGGCCCGCACACCTGGTCCGAACACCTGGACTGAACACCCACCCCTGGTCGATCCTTGACGGACAGACGTGGGGGCCGGGTTCACATCCCTTGGACATCCCCGTACAGATCCCCGTACTTCTCGAACACCCTGATCAACGGCCCGCCCGGAGCGGGCCGTTCGGTCATGTACGGGCTCCTCGGCGGTACGCACCCGGCTCGTCCACCAGATCCGAGAGGAGACGAGCCATGGCCGACGCCGTTCTGCCCGACCCGGTTCTGATCGTGCTGCTGGGCGCGGCGGGCAGTGGGAAGAGCGCGCTCGCCGGAGCCTGGCCGCCGAGCGCGGTGCTGGAGCTGGACGAGTTCCGGGAGCGGATCTGCGACGACCCGATCGACGAGGACGCCACGGACGAGGCGGTCCACGTCCTGGGCGAGGTGCTGGAGGCGCGGCTGGCGCGCCGGCTGACGACGGTCGTCGACGCCGACGGCCCCGACCGGGTGGTGCGGGCGAAACTGCTCGACATCGCCGGCCGGCACCGGGTCCCCGCGGCCGCGCTGATCATGACCACGCCGCTGGAGACCTGTCTGGAGCGCAACGCCCGGCGCCCGCCGGAACGCCGTGTCCCCGACGACGTCGTACGCCTCCAGTACGCGGAGACGGTCGACGCGACGCCCGGTCTGCCGGGGGAGGGATTCGGGCATGTGGAGGCGGTGTACGGAGGTCCGATGCGGCTGGTGAGCTGAGCCCCGCGATCGCCCGTGGAACCCTTGAACGCCTGGTCGGCGGGGCGGTGGTGCCGTGTCGGCGCCGCCGCCCCGTTCGCTGTGCGCGGCGGGGAGGAACGGCCCCGCTTGTTTGTCATGAACATGACTGAATGCCTTGTTGGGGTGCTCCGGACCCGGTTACAACGGCAACCCATGCCAATCCGGGAGGGGTCATGACAGTGCGAGCAGCCGTAGCCGGAGCGAGCGGATATGCGGGAGGTGAACTTCTCCGCCTGCTGATCGGGCACCCGGAGGTGGAGATCGGCGCCCTGACGGGGAACGCGAACGCCGGGCAGCCGCTGGGCGGACTCCAGCCGCATCTGCCGCCCCTGGCGGACCGGGTGCTGGAACCGACGACGACCGAGGTGCTGAGGGGCCACGACGTCGTGTTCCTCGCCCTGCCGCACGGCCAGTCGGCGGCCGTCGCCCGGGAGCTCGGCCCGGACGTCCTGGTCGTGGACTGCGGCGCCGACTTCCGGCTGCGCAGCGCCGCCGACTGGGAACGCTTCTACGGCTCCCCGCACGCCGGCACCTGGCCCTACGGCCTGCCCGAACTGCCCGGTGGGCGCGAGCTGCTGCGGAGCACGAACCGGATCGCGGTGCCGGGCTGCTACCCGACCGCCGTCTCGCTCGCCCTCTTCCCCGCGTACGCCGCCTCTCTCGCCGAACCCGAGGCCGTCGTCGTCGCCGCGTCCGGGACCTCCGGGGCGGGCAAGGCGGCCAGGCCGCACCTCCTCGGCTCCGAGGTGATGGGGTCGATGAGCCCGTACGGCGTGGGTGGTGAACACCGGCACACCCCTGAAATGATGCAGAACCTGAGCGCCGCCGCGGGGGAGCCGGTCTCCGTCTCCTTCACCCCGACCCTGGCGCCCATGCCCCGCGGCATCCTCGCCACCTGCAGCGCGAAGGCGAAGCCCGGGACCACCGCCGACGACGTACGCGCCGCGTACGAGAAGGCACTGCACGACGAACCCTTCGTCCGGCTGCTGCCCGAGGGGCAGTGGCCCGCCACCGCCGCCGTGTACGGGTCGAACGCCGCTCAGATCCAGGTCGCCCTCGACACCTCGGCCGGCCGGATCATCGCGATCAGCGCCATCGACAACCTCACCAAGGGCACCGCGGGGGGTGCCGTCCAGAGCATGAACATCGCCCTCGGGCTCCCCGAGGACCTGGGGCTTTCCACGATCGGAGTCGCACCATGAGCGTCACCGCAGCGAAAGGTTTCACGGCGGCGGGCGTCGCCGCCGGAATCAAACAGAACGGCAATCCGGACCTCGCCCTCGTGGTCAACAACGGGCCGCGGTCGGCCGCCGCCGGCGTCTTCACCTCCAACCGCGTCCAGGCCGCCCCCGTCCAGTGGTCCCGCGAGGCCCTCGCCGACGGCCATGTGTCGGCGGTCGTCCTCAACTCCGGCGGCGCCAACGCCTGCACGGGCCCCGAGGGCTACCAGGACACGATCACCACCGCGCAGCGGGCCGCGGAGCTGCTCGGCCGCGGCGTCGAGGAGATCGCGGTCGCCTCGACCGGCCTCATCGGCGTACGGCTGCCGATGGACAAGCTGCTCACGGGGCTGGAGACGGCCGCCGGGCAGCTGTCCGAGCACAGCGGCGAGAAGGCCGCCATCGCCATCAAGACCACCGACACCGTGCACAAGACATCCGTGTACCAGGGCGACGGTTGGACCGTCGGCGGCATGGCCAAGGGCGCCGGCATGCTCGCCCCCGGCCTCGCCACCATGCTGGCCGTGATCACCACCGACGCCGACCTGCCAAGTGCCGTACTGGGGAGGGCACTTCGCGACGCCACCCGGACCACCTTCGACCGCGTCGACTCCGACGGCTGCATGTCGACCAACGACACCGTCCTGCTGCTCGCCTCGGGGGCCGCCGAAGTCGCCCCCGCCGAGGAGGAGTTCGCCGAGGCCGTACGCGCCGTCTGCGCGGACCTCGCCCGGCAGCTCATCGGTGACGCCGAGGGCGCCAGCAAGGACATCCGCATCGAGGTGACCGGCGCCGACAGCGAGACCGACGCCGTCGAGGTGGGCCGCACCATCGCCCGCAACAACCTCCTCAAGTGCGCCATCCACGGCGAGGACCCCAACTGGGGCCGGGTGCTGTCCGCGATCGGCACCACCTCCGCCGTCTTCGACCCGGACCGCCTGAACGTCGCCATCAACGACGTCTGGGTCTGCAAGGGCGGCTCGGTCGGCGAGGACCGCTCGCTGGTCGACATGAGCGGCCGCGAGGTCCGTATCACCGCCGACCTCGCCGCCGGCACCGAGTCCGCCGTGATCTGGGCCAATGACCTGACCGCCCAGTACGTCCACGAGAACAGCGAGTACTCGTCGTGACCTCACCCATAGGAACCGGCGCCGACGCCGGACCCGACAGCCCTCTCACCCCCACCGGCATGGCCGCCGACCGCAGACAGAAGGCGCTGCCCAAGGCCCACGCGCTGGTCGAGGCACTGCCCTGGATGGCCCGCCACCGGGGCAAGACCATCGTCATCAAGTTCGGCGGCAACGCCATGGTCGACCAGTCCCTCAAGGCGGCCTTCGCCCAGGACATCCTCTTCCTGCGGCACGCCGGCCTGAACCCCGTCGTCGTGCACGGCGGCGGTCCGCAGATCAGCGCCCAGCTCGAACGCCTCGGCCTCAAGTCCCACTTCACCGGCGGCCTCAGGGTCACCACCGACGAGACCATGGACGTCGTCCGCATGGTCCTCGCCGGCCAGGTCCAGCGCGAACTCGTCGGCCTCCTCAACGAGCACGGACCGCACGCCGTCGGCATGACCGGCGAGGACGCCCGGCTGATGACCGCCGTGAAGTGCTACGCCGACGTCGACGGCAAACCGGTCGACATCGGCCGCGTGGGCGAGGTCGCCACCGTGGACGCCGGAGTCGTCCAGGCCCTGATCGACAACGGCCGCATCCCCGTCATCTCCTCCATCGCCCGCAGCTCCGACGCCAAGGACGCGGCCGAGGGCGGCGTCTACAACGTCAACGCGGACACCGCGGCCGCCGCCCTCGCCGCCGCGCTCGGCGCCGAGATGCTCCTCATCCTCACCGACGTCGAGGGCCTGTACGCGGACTGGCCGCACAGCGAGGAGGTCATCCCGAGGCTCAGCGCGAGCGAACTGCGCGATCTGCTGCCCGGCCTGGCCAGCGGCATGATCCCCAAGATGGAGGGCTGCCTGCACGCCGTCAGCAACGGGGTGCGCACCGCCCGCGTCATCGACGGCCGGGTCAAGCACTCGATCCTGCTGGAGATCTTCACCAACGAGGGCATCGGCACGATGGTCGTGCCCGACGAGAACGAGTCCTCGGCAGCCACGGCCCGAATGGAGGCGGCCGCATGAGCGGCGATACGACCAACACCGCACCCGGCGCATCCGGCGACCTCACCCGCCGCTGGCAGGGCGCGATGATGGACAACTTCGGCACCCCGCGACTGCCGCTGGTGCGCGGCAGGGGCACCCGTGTCTGGGACGCGGACGGCCGTGAGTACCTGGATCTGCTGGCCGGGATCGCCGTCAACTCCCTCGGTCACGCCCACCCGGCGATCCTGCGCGCCCTCACCGGGCAGGCGGCCGGTCTCGGCCACATCTCCAACTTCTTCGTGGCCGAGCCGACGGTCGCCCTCGCCGAGCGCCTCCTCGAACTCTCCGGCCGCGCGGGCCGCGTGTACTTCTCCAACTCCGGAGCCGAGGCCAACGAGGCCGCCTTCAAGATGGGCCGGCTGACGGGCCGCCCCCACATGGTGGCCGCCGCCGGAGGCTTCCACGGCCGGACCATGGGCGCCCTCTCCCTCACCGGCCAGCCGGCCAAACGCAACCCCTTCGCCCCACTCCCCGGCCCGGTCGACCATGTCCCGTACGGCGACGTGGCCGCCCTGCGCGCCACGGTCACCCGGGACACCGCGGTGCTGATCCTGGAGCCGATCCAGGGCGAGAACGGTGTGGTCGTCCCGCCCCCCGGCTATCTGACGGCGGCCCGTGAGATCACCGAGGCCACCGGCACCCTCCTGGTCCTCGACGAGGTGCAGACCGGCATCGGCCGCACCGGCCACTGGTTCGCCGCCCAGGCCGAGGGCGTCGAGGCGGACGTCGTCACCCTGGCCAAGGGCCTCGGCGGCGGCCTCCCGATCGGCGCCACCCTCGCGTTCGGCCCCGCGGCCGACCTGCTCGCCCCCGGCACCCACGGCTCCACGTTCAGCGGCAACCCGATCGTCTGCGCGGCCGCCCTGGCGGTCCTGGAGACCATCGAGACCGAGGGACTGCTGGCCCACGTGAAGCGAGTGGGGGAGAGGCTGCGTACAGGCATCGAGGCCCTGGCGCACCCCTTGGTGTCCGAAGTCCGCGGCGCGGGCCTGCTCCTGGGCATCGCCCTGCGTGAACCGAGGGCCGCGCACGCCCAACAGCAGGCCCAGCAGGCGGGTTTCCTCATCAACGCGGCAACCCCGAAGGTGATCCGCCTGGCACCCCCGCTGATCCTGACGGAGGAGGACGCGGACCGGTTCGTACACCGACTCCCGTCCATCTTGGACGAAACGCGGTCCGGGCCGGGCTAGGGGCCGCGGGGCTGTGCCGATGTGCGGCTCCGCCGCGCGGGCGCGACAAGCCACGAACTACGCGCGGTCGCCCATGCTCAGAACCTCCCGAGCTCAAAGGCGCAAACACCCCCCGAAGACGACGGCGGGCTCCACGGGAGTACCCCCGTGGAGCCCGCCGTCGTCACGATCTCGCCACCTCAGTGAACCCCCACCACCTCCGGCTTCTTCTCCTCACCCGCAGGCGCAGCCTCCCCCTTGCCCGCCCCCTTCATCAGGAACAGCGCCAGCACGGCCGCGCCCACGACCCCCGCGGCTCCCACCGTGAAGCTGCTGGACACCGCGTCGGTGAACGCCTCGTGCAGGGTCGAGACCAGCCCCGCGTCGTTCGTCCGTGCGGCCACGGCGAGCCCCTCGCCGATCGTCTCCCGCGCGGCGGCCGGCGCGGAGTCCGGCATCTCGGAGGTGTACGTGCTGGACAGCACCGCACCGAGCACCGCCACACCGAAGGCCGCACCCGCCTGCTGGATGGTGTCGTTGAGGGCGGAACCGACACCCGCGTGCTCCTGGGGAACCGCCCCCATGAGCGCCGCGATCGCCGCCGGCATCGCGAGACCCGCGCCCGCGCCCATCAGCACCATCGCCACCGACAGCGTCCCGAAGCCGTCCCCGGGGGACAGCGTCGACAGCGTGGCGAACCCGCCGGCGATGACCAGGAGACCGGAGACGGCGAGCGCGCGGTTGCCGATCTTCTTGGCGAGCGCGGCGCCGACCCCGTTGAAGACGAGCGAGGCGACGGCCGCGGGCATGAAGGCGAGGCCGGTCTTCGTGGGGGAGTAGCCCAGCACGAACTGGAGGTACTGCGTGAGCACCAGCATCAGACCGCCGTTGGCGAACGTCAGCAGGACCAGCGAGAAGCTCGACCCGGTGAACACCCGGTTCCGGAACAGCGCCACGGGCATCATCGGCTCGGGGATCCGGGTCTCCCAGATCCCGAAGGAGACCAGCGCGACCACGGCCACCACGGCCGCCGTCAGCGTGGCGGGGTGGGTGATGCCGTCCTTCGGCCACTCGTTGATCGCCCAGACCAGCGCCGTCATACCGATGACGGACAGCACCGTGCCGACCGGGTCCGGCTTGCGCCAGGGCCCCTTGGACTCCGGCATCAGCACCAGCGCCGAGACGATGGCGAGCGCCGCGATCGGGATGTTGATGAGGAAGACGGCGCCCCACCAGAAGTGGGCGATGAGCACACCGCCGAACACGGGCCCGCCGACCAGCCCGATCATGGCCACAGCGCTCCACGCGCCGATCGCCTTGGGCCGCTCGTCCTCGTCGAAGACCGTGATGAGGATGGACAGGGTGCTCGGCATCAGCAGAGCGCCGCCGATGCCCATCAGTACACGGGCGAAGATCAGCATGTCCGCGCTGCCCGCCCAGGTGGCCAGCACGGAGGCGGCCCCGAACACCGTCAGGCCGATGATCATGACCTTGCGGCGGCCGTACCGGTCGGACAGGCTCCCCGCGGTCAGCAGCAGACCGGCGAAGACCAGCATGTACGACTCCAGGATCCACTGGATGTCCTGGGCGCTCGCCTTGAGGTCCTCGGCGATCGGTGGGACCGCCACCGTCAGCACCATGTTGTCGATGACCAGCACCAGCGTGCTGAGGCACAACACGATCAGGATCAGCCAGCGGCGTGGATGACGCTCCGTGACGTCGACTTCCATGACGAAACCTTTCGAACAGAGTGTGGGGCTGCTCCGGACCTCAATAAAACCAGCAACGCGGTTTGTTATCCAGTCGGTTTCACGCCGCCCGTACTGGACGTCTTCGAGCCGCCGGTGGCGAATGACCGCTTCGAGCCGCCGATTCCCGTACGACGTGCGCTCGCCGAACACCGTACGAGAGGCGTACAGTGTTCGCAAGCCCCGTACGGTGTTTCCAGATGCCGTTACCCTGAAGCCCGGAAAGACGAGGAGGCCGCATGTCCGAGAACCAGGTGATCCAGTCGGTGTGGACCCGCCCGCGCCGCCAGAAGCGCGAGCAACCCGCGCTGAGCCGGGAGGTCATCGTGGCCGAGGCGGTGCGGCTGCTGGACGAGGAGGGCGCCGCGGCGCTGAGCATGCGCCGCCTCGGCACCCGGCTGAACGCGGGCGCGACCTCGATGTACTCGCACGTGGCGAGCAAGGACGAGTTGATCGAGCTGGTCGTGGACCATGTCTACGGCGAGATGGAGGTGCCCGGTCCGGACGCGGCGAAGGACTGGCGGGGGGCGGCGTCGGCCTGTGCCCACAGTGTTCGTTCGACGATCTTGCGCCACCCCTGGATCGCCCCGATGCTGGGCGAGGTGGGTGTCTCCCTGGGGCCGAACTCGATGCGGCTCACCGAGGGCATGCTCGCCATGCTGGAGGAGGCGGGCTTCGATCTGGAGCAGGCCGACCACGTGGTGCGGATCCTCTTCGCCTATGTGATCGGCATGACCACCAGCGAGGCCGCCTGGCTCACGATGCTCGCCCGCAGCGGGCAGAGTCAGGAGGACTGGACGCGCAAGGTGTGGCCGGCCGTCGAGCAGGCCACCCGCGACTATCCGCACCTCCGCCGGCGCTACACCGCGCAGGAAGGCGGCCGCTCGTCCGAGGTCCTCGTGGACAACTTCGGCTACGGCCTCGACTGGGTGCTGGACGGCCTCCAGTCCCGCCTCGACCAGGGCTCCCGCAAGGGGGCCGAGGCCGGCTGACCGGTCCCCGACCCGCGCGTTCCGCGAACCGTCCACGGCGTTCACCCCCGGCCGTGGGCGGTTTTTCATCGGCTGGTTATGAACGCCGTACGGGCTTGCGCACACTGTGCGCACTCCGTACAGTGTTCATCACTCCGCACAACGTTTGGTCGGGGCAAGGCCATCGGTATCCCAACCCTCCAAAGGACACGCCATGTCGAAGAAGGCGCAGCAGACGCAGGGCTCGAAGTGGAACGACCTCCGCACCTGGCGGGCGACCGGCAGCTGGGAGGCCAGCGACAGCTGGGGGCTGACCGGCACCTGGCGGATGGAGGGCGCCTCCGGCTCCTGGGACGCCACCCAGGACACCTTCGGCAGGCCGCATCCGGCGCCCGACCCCGAGCCCGCGGCGGCCCCCGTGACCACCGCCGAGGCCCCGGCCGCCGTCGCCGACGTGATCGAGCTGGCCACCGGCCGTCGTGTCGATCTCGGCCACTGGCAGCGCCGCCTCGACGAACTGCGCGAGGAGCACGACGTGCCCGGCGCGACCCTCGCCTTCGTGGTCGACGACGAGGTGCAGGAGCTGGCCAGCGGCGTCCTCAACCGGCAGACCGGCGTGGAGGCCACCACCGACTCCGTCTTCCAGCTCGGCTCGATCGCCAAGGTCTACACGGCGGCCCTGATCATGCAGCTCGTCGAGTCCGGCGACCTCGACCTGGACGCACCCGTCGTCTCCGTGCTCCCGGAGTTCGCCACCATCGACCCCGAGGCCACCAAGGTCATCACCACCCGGATGCTGCTCTCCCACACCAGCGGCCTGACCTGCGACTTCCACCTCGACACCGGGCGCGGCGACGACAGCCTCGCCAAGTACGTCGAGGCCGCCAAGGGCGTGGCGATGGACTGCCCGCCGGGCACGGCCGTGTCGTACAGCGGCATCGGGTACGTGGTGCTCGGCCGCATCGTCGAGGTGCTCACCGGCACCACCTGGGACCAGGCGCTCAAGGACCGGCTGCTCACCCCGCTCGGCCTCACCCACACGATGACGCTCCCCGAGGAGGTCCTGCCGTTCCGCGCGGCGATGGGACATCTCGCCGGGCCGGACGGTGAGCAGACGCTCGCCCCGGCCTGGGACCTGATGCCGCGCGCCGCCGGCCCCGCCGCCCGCGTCTGCGCCACCGCCGGTGACCTCGTCCGCTTCGCCAAGCTGCACCTCGACGGCGGCAGGGCGGCCGACGGCACCCGTGTCCTCGGCCCCGACTCGGTCGCCGCGATGCAGCAGCGCGAGACGGACGTGCCCGACAAGTGGACCGTGAGCGCCGACGGCTGGGGCCTCGGCTGGACGCTCTACGACTGGGACGGCGTGCCCGGCTTCGGCCACGACGGCGCCTCCATCGGCCAGTACGCCTACCTCCGGGTGGTGCCGGGCGCCGGTGTCGCCGTCGCCCTCCTCACCAACGGTGGCGGTTCCCGTCTGCTGTACGCCGACCTCCTGCGTGAACTCCTCGCCGACCTCGCAGGTGTGACCATGCCGGCGCCGTTCGCCCCCGCCGAGCAGCCGCCCGCCGTCGACATCACGCCCTGGGCCGGCACCTACAAGCGTGAGGGCGTCCTCATCACCGTCTCCGAGCGGGACGGCAGGCCGCACCTGGTGTACGCCTTCGTCGACGGCATGGCGGGCTACTCCCCGGACCTGGAGATGGAGCTGGTCCCCCTCTCCGACACGGTCTTCGCCGGCGCGGGCGGCGGTGCCTCCTTCACCGAGGACTGGATGCCGGTGGTCTTCTCCACCCTCGCCGACGGCACGAAGTGCGCGTACATCGGCATGCGGGCGGCCCCGAAGACGGCGTGACCGCCCGGGGGCGCCGGGTGGTGACACGCGAGCGCCGGTCCCCCTGTGGGACCGGCGCCCGACGTCGTGGCGCACGCTCACACGCGGGCCGTTCGCTTCTCCGGTTCCGCGATCGGCCGGTGCGACCGGATGCGGAACCGCCTCAGCAGCGGCATCTCGACGAACGTGTACGACAGCCAGCCGGCCAGCACCGACAGCGCCAGCACGAACGGCAGCAGAGCGAAGAACGCCCCCGTCCCCAGCTGCCCGAAGTCACTGTCCATCAGGTACCAGACGGTGACCTGCATGATGATCAGGTGCCACAGGAACATCCCGCAGGAGTTCCGCCCGAGCCACACGAGCGTCGGCCGGGAGAGCAACCGCTCCGGCCCGCTGCCCTGCGCCAGCAGCAACGGCGCCGCGAGCCCCACCGCGACCACCATGTGGCACACGTACTTGAGGGCGGCCTCCTCCTTGGTGAGCACGATCGAGGCGATGCTGCCCGCCCAGTCCGTGTTGGACACGGCGAACGCCACGGCCGCCGCACCCCAGAAGGCCCACGGGTTGTTCCGCACGAACTCCACGAACGCCAGCCGCTGGCCGGTCCGGGCCTTCGCGGCGACCAGCGCGAGCAGCATCCCCGCCGCCAGGAACCCGAGGTAGCCGCGCAGCCACCACAGTGACGGCGGGCCCAGCGGGCTCGACGGGCTGGTGGCGACGAGCCAGGTGAAGTCGGCGACGATCACCGCGGTGAGTAGCGCCCCCGCCAGCTTCAGGCTCTTGGTCGCCTTCAGCGCCCGGTGCAGCACGAACGCCGCCACGGGCAGCGCGATGTAGTAGTGCACCTCGGTGGCGAGGCTCCAGGTCTGCGCCCAGTTGGTCATGCCCGGATCGGTGCGCAGGTCCGCCCAGTTCTGCACGTGCTGCACGGTCAGCAGCCGCAGCGTGCGCCATCCGTCGCCGAGCTGCTCCCGGTTGAACACCAGCAGCGCGGTGACCATGAACAGCCAGTACGCCGGGAAGATGCGCAGGACGCGGTGCCAGTAGTAGTGCAGCGTGTTCGGCGCCTTGCGCCCGCCGAGCGCGGCGTCGGCCCAGGGGCGGTAGAGCAGATAGCCGCTGATGATCAGGAAGATCGGGATCGCCACCAGGAAGCCCGTCATCACCGGGGCGAAGGGCCCCGGCTTGCCGGTCTTGTCGATGAGCGCCCCGGTCCACTGCGCGAGGTGTGCGACGAGCACCATCAGCGTGGCGATCGCGCGCAGGCCGTCCACCGCGGGCTCGAAGGTCCGCTCGGCCCGTACGGGGGACTCCTTGGCGCCGGGCACGGCGCTGACCGGCGGTGCCGGCCGAGGTCTGTCCAGGGAAGTGGTCACGGCGAAGGGCCTCTCGTTCGGTAGGGCGGTGCTGACGTTGGCCGGGACGCTAACAAACCGCTCACGCGGTTTTCCAGATTGGCGAAAAGTGGTCGTTCGCCCTCCGCTCCAGCCGTGACCTTCCCCTGGGTGCTCTGGCCTGGCCATCTGCGGCAGAACCCAACTGCCCGAAGCCATGCGGATGTTCAAGTGTTTGATCCGCACACTTCCCTGCAATGACCAAACCGCTCACGCGGTTTGTTAAGGTGCCTGGGTTTTCGGAGTTTCCGACCCCCCACCCAGCGAACCCGACGGGAGTCCCCTTCGCCGTGGCTACGTTCCTCTACAAACTGGGCCGACTCGCCTTCCGACGGCGAGGCCGGACAACACTGTTGTGGCTGCTGATCCTGGTCGGCGTGGGCTACGCCGCCTCCGCCGCGCCCGCGCCGCCCGCCGACACCTTCTCGATGCCGGGCACCGAGTCGCAGAAGGCCTTCGACCTGCTCAAGGAGCGCTTCCCGGACGCGAGCGCGGACGGCGCCACCGCCCGCGTGGTCGTCCGCGCCCCCGAGGGCAAGGTCTCCGACCCCGCCCAGAAGGCCAAGGTCGAGCAGCTCCTCGCCGACCTCGCCGAGGCGCCCCTGGTCAAGGGCGTCGCCGACCCCTACCAGGCGGGTGCCGTCAGCAAGGACGGCACCACCGCCTACGCGACCGTCCTCTACGAGGTCGCCGCCACCGAGCTGACCGACAAGGCGAAGGACGCCCTCACCGAGGCCACGGCCGACGCCCGCACGAGCGGACTGACCGTCGAGGCGGGCGGTGACGCCGTCGCCGTGGAGGCCGCCAAGAACAACGCCGAGTCCCTCGGCATCCTGGTCTCCGCCGTCGTCCTGCTGCTGACCTTCGGCTCGATGGTCGCCGCCGGCATGTCCCTGCTGACCGCCGTCATCGGTGTCGGCGTCGGCATCTGCGGCATCACGGCGCTCGGCTCCACCCTCGGCCTGTCCAGCACGACCTCCACCCTGGCCCTGATGATCGGCCTGGCCGTCGGCATCGACTACGCCCTGTTCATCATCTCCCGCTACCGCTCCGAGATGCTGGAGGGCCGGGACCGCGAGGAGGCCGCCGGACGCGCCATCGGCACCGCGGGATCCGCCGTCGTCTTCGCGGGCCTGACCGTCATCGTCGCCCTCGCCGGCCTCGCCGTCGTCAACATCCCGATGCTCACCAAGATGGGCCTCGCCGCGGCCGGCACGGTCGCCGTCGCCGTGCTCATCGCCATCACCTTCGTCCCGGCGCTCCTCGGCTACGCCCCCTTCAAGTCGCTGCCCCGCCGCGAGCGCAAGAAGATCTCCGGAAAGCCGCTCAGCGCCCGCCGGCAGCGCAAGGCCGCCAAGCGCGCCGCCAAGGCCCGGCCCAACCTCGGCTCCCGCTGGGCCGGCTGGGTACTGCGCCACCCGGTCGCCGTCCTGCTCCTCGGCGTCATCGGCCTCGGCACCCTCGCCGTCCCGGCGGCGAGCCTGGAGCTGGGGCTGCCCGGCGAGGGCACGATGGCCGAGCACACCACCCAGCGCAAGGCGTACGACATGCTGTCGGACTCCTTCGGCGCCGGCTTCAACGGCCCGCTGCTCCTGACCGTCGAGGCCAAGGACGCCAAGGCCGCCGCCGAGCGCGTCGGCAAGGACCTCGCCGACCGGGCCGGTGTCGCCTCCGTCAGCCCCGCCACCGTGAACAAGGCGGGCGACACGGCGATGGTCAACGTCATCCCGACGACCGGCCCGACCGACGCGAAGACCGAGAAGCTGGTCCACTCCCTGCGCGCCGCCGCCGGCGGATTCGAGAAGGAGATCGGCGCGACCGTCCTGGTCACCGGCCAGACCGCCCTGTTCATCGACTTCTCCGAGACCCTCGACGACGCGATGGTCCCGTACCTGGGCCTGGTCGTCGGACTCGCCTTCGTCCTGCTCGTCCTCGTCTTCCGCTCGGTCCTGGTCCCGCTGAAGGCGGCCCTCGGGTTCCTGCTGTCGGTGACCGCGGCACTCGGCGCCGTCGTGGCCGTCTTCCAGTGGGGCTGGCTCAAGGACGTCTTCGGCATCGACCAGCCCGGACCGATCATGAGCACCATGCCGATCTTCATGATCGGCGTGGTCTTCGGTCTCGCCATGGACTACGAGGTCTTCCTCGTCACCCGGATGCGTGAGGCCTTCGTCCACGGCGAGCACCCCGGCGACGCGGTCGTCACCGGCTTCCGGCACGGCGGCCGGGTGGTCGCCGCCGCCGCGATCATCATGGCGAGCGTCTTCTCCGGCTTCATCCTCGACGCCAACGACTTCGTCAAGATGATCGGCTTCGGCCTCGCCGTCGCCGTCCTCTTCGACGCCTTCGTCGTCCGGATGGCCATCGTGCCCGCCGTCCTCGCGCTCCTCGGCCGCTCCGCCTGGTGGCTGCCCCGCTGGCTGGACGCCGTCCTGCCCGACATGGACGTCGAGGGCGCCAAGCTCGCCACCGGCCGGCGCGGGGCGGTCCCGCACCAGCGCCGGCGCGAACCGTCCCTCGTGGACTGACCCACCGAAACGACGGCCCCGTCCGGCGGCTCCCCAGGCCGCCGGGCAGGGCCCCCACCCCGCGCACGCCTCGGCCCCCTCCCGACCCCCACCGTCGCGGTCCCTTCCTGAAGTCGCACCTCAGCCACGACCGAAGAAAAGGACCATCACCATGGCTCTTGCCGGCACGCTCATCCCGCCCCGCGCCACCTTCGTCACCACGGTGACCGAGGCCCTGCACCTGCGCAGCGTCAGACAGCCCGACGAGATCGCGTACATCCACCTCCGCGAGGGCGAGACCCCCGACGGCTCCCTCACCTACCGGCAGTTGGAGACCGACGCCCACACCCGGGCCGCGGCCCTCGCGGCGGCCGGGCTCGCAGCGGGCGACAGCGCCCTGCTCCTGTATCCCTCGGGCCTGGAGTTCATCAGGTCGCTGCTGGGCTGCATGTACGCCCGGGTCGCCGCCGCCCCCGTCCAGGTCCCCACCCGCCGGCGCGGCGTCCAGCGGCTGCGCCGGATCGCCGACGACGCGGGCACGACCACCATCCTCACCACCACGGCCCTCAAGGCCGACCTGGAGCGGCAGTTCGCCGACCTCCCCGAACTGGCCGGCCTCACCCTGGTCGACACCGAGGCCCTGCCCACCACCCCGGTCGACTGGAACGGCCCTGCCCCGCTCCCCGACGACATCGCCCTGCTGCAGTACACCTCCGGCTCCACCGGGGACCCCAAGGGCGTGATGGTCTCCCACGCCAACTTCCTCGCCAACGTCTCCGAGACCGAGGACATCTGGCCCACCGGTCGCGACGGCGTCGTCGTCTCCTGGCTGCCCCTCTTCCACGACATGGGCATGCTGTTCGGCGTCCTGCTGCCCCTGTGCTCCGGCATCCCCGCCTACCTCATGGAGCCGGCCGCCTTCATCCGCCGCCCGCTGCGCTGGCTGGAGGCCCTCTCCACCTACCGGGGCACGCACGCCGCCGCACCGAGCTTCGCGTACGAGCTGTGCGTGAGCGCCCTGCGCGACGCCGGGGACGTCGACCTGGACCTCTCCTCGTGGCGGGTCGCGGCGAACGGGGCCGAACCGGTGCGCTGGCGGGCGGTGCGGGACTTCACCGAGACGTTCGCCCCGTACGGGTTCGCCCCCGAGGCCATGACCCCCGGCTACGGGCTGGCCGAGAACACCCTCAAGGCGACGGCGAGCCCCGCGGACCGGCCGCCCACCGTGCTGTGGGTGTCCTCGACGGCCCTCAAGGACGGCCGCCTGGAGATCGTGGCGGAGACGGCGTCCGACGCCCAGCCGCTGGTCGGCTCCGGCTTCCCCTCGGCGACCACCCGGGTCCGCGTGATCGACCCGGCCACGCGCACACCCCGCGAACCCGGCCGCCTCGGCGAGATCTGGATCAACGGCCCGTGCGTAGCCCTCGGCTACCGGGAACGCCCGCAGGAGACCCAGGAGGCGTTCGGAGGCCGCGTCGCCGGCGAGAGCGGTGCGAGCCCCTGTCTCCGGACGGGCGACCTGGGCTTCCTCCACGAAGGGGAACTGTTCGTCGCGGGACGCCTGAAGGACGTCATCATCCGCAACGGCCGCAACTTCTACCCCCAGGACATCGAGCTGTCCGCGGAGTCGGCGGTGCCGGGGCTGCGGCCGAACTGCGCGGCGGCGTTCTCCGTGGACGACGGGGAGCGGGAACGGCTGGTGGTGGTCGTCGAGACCGACGGACGGGTCCTCCGCGAGGTCGGGGCGGGCGAGCTGCGCGAACGCGTCGGGGCGGCCGTGCACGACGGACAGCGGCTGCGGGTCGACGAGGTCGTGGTGATACGCAGGGGTGCCCTGCCCCGTACCACCAGCGGGAAGGTCCAGCGCAGGGGCTGCCGCAAGCTCTATCTGGACGGGGCACTGGGGGTTGTGGCTGACTGAGCGGGTGCGCCGCGGGGCCCGGCCGGGTGAGCGCTTTCCTCACCGGCGGGCCCACGGCGCGGTGAGAGCAAAGTTCCTTTCCGGTCACCCGGTGCCACAGCACGGAAACGCGCCCTCCCTACCTTCGGACGCATAAGCCATCCCCCCAGCAAGTTCGAGCCCGGAGAACCGTGGAGGCGTCATGACAGCCCCGAGCACAGCCCCCGCTGCCAGTAGGGGAGGCCGCTGGATCCAGCACTGGGATCCGGAGGACGAGACCTTCTGGAACGAGACCGGCGAGAAGGTCGCCCGCCGCAATCTGATCTTCTCGGTCCTCTCCGAGCACATCGGCTTCTCCATCTGGACCGTCTGGTCGGTGATGGTCCTCTTCATGGGCCCCGAGTACGGGCTCACCCCGGCCGACAAGTTCTTCATCGTGTCGATGGCCACCCTGGTCGGCGCCATCGTGCGCGTCCCGTACACCTTCGCGGTGGCGATCTTCGGCGGACGCAACTGGACGGTCGTCTCGGCGAGCCTGCTGCTCGTCCCGACCGTCGCCGCCTTCGTGGTGATGGAACCGGGGACCTCGTTCAACACGTTCCTGATCTGCGCGATGCTCGCCGGCATCGGCGGCGGCAACTTCGCCTCCTCCATGACCAACATCAACGCCTTCTTCCCGCTGCGGAAGAAGGGCTGGGCGCTCGGCCTCAACGCGGGCGGCGGCAACATCGGCGTCCCGGTCGTGCAGCTCATCGGTCTCGCCGTCATCGGCGCCAGCGGCGGCCCGCGCGTCCTGCTCGGGATCTACATCCCGTTCATCCTCCTCGCCGCGGTCCTCGCCTGGCTCAGGATGGACAACATCGCCTCCGTGAAGAACGACACCGGTGCCGCCAAGGACGCCGTGAAGGAGGCCCACACCTGGATCATGTCCTTCCTCTACATCGGCACCTTCGGCTCCTTCATCGGCTACAGCTTCGCCTTCGGCCTCGTCCTGCAGACCCAGTTCGGCCGTACGCCCCTGCAGGCCGCGTACGTCACCTTCATCGGCCCGCTGCTCGGCTCGCTGATCCGGCCCGTGGGCGGCGCACTCGCCGACAAGTACGGCGGCGCGAAGATCACGCTGTGGAACTACGTCGCCATGGCCGGCGCCACCGGTGTCATCGTCATCGCCTCCATGCAGAAGTCGCTGCCGCTGTTCACCACGGCGTTCATCGCGCTCTTCGTCCTCAGCGGCCTCGGCAACGGCTCCACCTTCAAGATGATCCCGGGCATCTTCCAGGCCAAGGCCCTCGCCAAGGGGCTGCGGGGCGAGGAGGCCGCCGCCTACGGACGCCGTCTCTCCGGCGCCACCATGGGCATCATCGGCGCGGTGGGCGCGCTCGGCGGCCTCGGCATCAACCTGGCCTTCCGCCAGTCCTTCCTCACGGTCGGCTCCGGCACCGGCGCCTTCATCAGCTTCCTCGCCTTCTACGGGCTCTGCTTCGCGGTGACCTGGGCCGTATACCTTCGCCGGCCGGCCGGCCAGGCGGTCACGGCGACCGCCGAGACGGAGGCGAAGCCGCAGCTCAGCTACGCCGAGGTGTGACATCACCCATGGCGTGAGACGTGCGACGTAACACCAGCGACATCAACCCGAACCGAGCCTGTCACGCAGCGTTGACAGGCTCGTTCGGCATGTAGGTGCCAGAGCCAGGTACTACGACTCGGGCGGGACGAGAGCCATGTACGACGAACAGCAGCGACCAGACCACGGCCCCCTGGCGGGGTTCACGGTGGGCGTGACAGCCGCGCGCCGCGCCGACGAACTGGGGGCCCTGCTCCAGCGCCGCGGAGCGTCCGTCCTCCACGCGCCGGCCCTCCGCATCGTGCCGCTCTCCGACGACAGCGAACTGCTCGCCGCCACCAAGGACCTCCTCGCCCAGGCACCCGACATCGTGGTGGCCACCACCGCCATCGGTTTCCGCGGCTGGATCGAGGCGGCCGACGGCTGGGGCCTCGGCGAGTCCCTCCTGGACCGCCTCCGGGGCGTCGAAGTCCTGGCGCGCGGACCGAAGGTGAAGGGCGCGGTGCGCGCCGCGGGCCTCACCGAGGAGTGGTCCCCCTCCTCCGAATCGATGGCGGAGGTACTGGACCGGCTGCTGGAGCACGGTGTCGAGGGCCGCCGCATCGCCGTCCAGCTCCACGGCGAACCCCTCCCCGGCTTCGTGGAGTCGCTGCGGGCCGCCGGAGCGGAGGTCGTCGGCGTCCCCGTCTACCGCTGGCTGCCGCCGGAGGACCTCACCCCGGTCGACCGCCTCCTCGAAGCGACCGTCGGCCGCGGCATCGACGCCCTCACCTTCACCAGCGCGCCCGCCGCGGCCTCGCTGCTGTCCCGCGCCGAGGCCAAGGGGCTCCTCCCGGAACTGCTGAACGCCCTCCACCACGACGTCCTCCCCGCCTGCGTCGGCCCGGTGACGGCCCTTCCCCTCCAGGCCCACGGCATCGACACCGTCCAGCCCGAACGGTTCCGCCTCGGCCCCCTCGTCCAACTCCTCTGCCAGGAACTCCCGTCCCGCGCCCGCACCCTGCCCATCGCCGGCCACCGTGTGGAGATCCGCGGCCACGCGGTGCTGGTCGACGGCGCCCTGCGGCCCGTGCCGCCCGCCGGCATGTCCCTGCTCCGCTCGCTGGGCCGCCGCCCCGGCTGGGTCGTCCCCCGCTCCGAACTCCTCAAGGCCCTCCCCGGCGCGGGCCGCGACGAACACGCCGTGGAGACGGCGATGGCCCGCCTGCGCACGGCGTTGGGTGCGCCGAAGCTCATCCAGACGGTGGTGAAGCGGGGGTACCGGCTGGCGCTGGACCCGGCCGCCGACACGAAGTACGGGACGCCGGGCGCCTAGTAACCCGGGGGTGCGGGTGGTTCTGGCGGGCGCGGCTGCGGGTGAGTGGGGGTGTTCGCGCGGTTCCCCGCGCCCCTGGAAAGCGCCCGGGGCTGCGCCCCGTGCTTTTCATGAAGGGCGGGCCGCAGGCCCGCTCCTTCAGGGGCGTGGGGAACCGCGCGAGAAACCACGCACCACCCGCAGTCGCCCGACAACAGTGCCCCCGAGTTCATAGGGGCCCGCCCAAGTGCGACACCGCACCGCAGCGGGTACGAACACCTGAGCCCCCCCGACGCGGTGACCCCTAGGCGGTGACAGGCCCATGTCCTACACCCCCCGCTTCGACTGCGGCCATCTCTGTCTGGACCTCCTCGCCACCACCCACCCCGAGGAGCAACTCACCACCCCCGCACACCTGCGTCGCTGGATCACCACCGCCGCCCTCGTCCCCGTGGACACCCCCCTCGACCACATCACCCCCGACTGGCTCCCCGCCTTCCGGGAACTGCGCGGCCACATAGCCGGGTTGGTCCACCCGGCGGCGTCCCCCAGCACCCGGCCCGACCCCGACGCGTACGACGCCTCCCTCGCCCGGATCAACGACCTGGCGAGACCCGCGCCCCCGGCCCTCCGGGCCGTCCGCACGGACACCGGCGTCCTCGTCCGCGCCCTCGCGCAGACCCCCGACCGCGCCGCCCTCCTCGCGGTCGTCGCCCGCGACACCGTCGAGTTGCTCACCGACCCCGTCGCCTGCGCGAGCCTGCGCCAGTGCGCCGGCGACAACTGCCCCCTCGTGTACGTCGACACGTCCCGGGGCCGGCGCCGCCGCTGGTGCTCCAGCGAGATCTGCGGCAACCGCGAACGCGTGGCCCGGCATCGCCGCCGCGCGGCCCTTTCACGCGCGTAGACCGCGTACCTTCCGCCCCACTTCTCCCCGCTTGGCGGCGGATTGCCCATCCCCCTTGCACCGCCTAGCAGTTGGGCAAGCGGCCCGCTCGCGTAAAGAAGCAGCAGTGCTGTTTTTCACACCGTGAGATCCACATCTTCACAATTCCCGCCCTCCGGCGCAGGTTTTGGAACCGGTTTGGGCGCTCTTGTCCCTCAGGGGTCCCACCAACCCCGCGTTTAATCGAGAAAGTTGTGGCTCAACTCTGAACACACAACTGGTTACCTACGTATCCCGATGTGAGCGACCGACTGGGGGAACCCCCGGACACCGGAGGTAGCCGTGCGCAAGGATTCCGCTGTGGCCGATGACCGCCCGCACAGGGCACGACATCGCGCGTCGCAGCCCTCAGAGCCAGACGAGGAGCTGATGCGCGCGCTGTACCGCGAGCACGCTGGACCCTTGCTCGCGTACGTGCTGCGTCTGGTCGCGGGCGACCGCCAACGCGCCGAGGACGTTGTGCAGGAAACTCTCATCAGGGCCTGGAAGAACGCCGGTCAGCTCGATCGAGCGACCGGATCGGTACGCCCCTGGCTGGTGACGGTCGCACGCCGTATCGTCATCGACGGCCACCGCAGCCGGCAGGCCCGGCCGCAGGAGGTCGACCCGTCGCCGCTGGAGGTCATCCCCGCGGAGGACGAGATCGACAAGGCGTTGTGGCTGATGACACTGTCGGACGCGCTGGACGACCTGACCCCTGCCCACAGGGAAGTCCTGGTCGAGACCTATTTCAAAGGGCGTACGGTCAATGAGGCGGCCGAGACGCTTGGCATCCCCAGTGGAACCGTCCGCTCCCGGGTGTTCTACGCCCTGCGGTCGATGAAGCTGGCTCTGGAGGAGCGCGGGGTGACGGCATGAGCAACATCTACGGGGGGTATGGACCGGGAATGCCCGGGTCTGTGCAAGGAGCCCAAGGTTCCGGCGACAACATCCACGAAACCGTCGGCGCGTACGCCCTCGGGATACTGGACGACGCCGAGGCCACACAATTCGAGGCCCATCTCGCCACGTGCGAGTGGTGCGGTCAGCAGCTCGACGAGCTGGCCGGCATGGAACCCATGCTGGCCGCCCTCGCCGATCTGCCCGCGGCGCAGGGGACACCGGCGATCGGCGAGTCCCTGGCGGCGAAACCGAGCACCAAGCTCTCGGACCGGCTGGTCGGCGAGGTCGTCCAGCACCGGGCCAAGAAGAGCCGGCGCAACTTCTTCATGCTGGCGGCCGGTATCGCGGCGATCATCGCGGGTCCCACCGCGGTGTTCGCGACGGCCGGCGGAGGCGACGACGGCAAGACGGCCACGCCGCTGGCCGCCAACCCGGCCAAGGACGCCTTCATGGGGATCACGTCCAAGGACAAGGTCTCGTCCACGGACGCGGCCAGCCAGGTCAGCGCGACGGTCGCCACCCAGGAGAAGGCGTGGGGCACCCACGCCGTCCTGGAGCTGAAGAACGTCAAGGGCCCGGAGAAGTGCTCGCTGATCGCCGTCGGCAAGAACGGCGAGCGCGAGACGGTCACCTCCTGGTCCGTCCCGACCTGGGGTTACGGCATCAAGAACGCCAAGACGGAGCAGGCCAGGAACCCGCTCTACGTCGAGGGCGGCGCCGCCTTCACCCCGGACGAGATCGACCACTTCGAGGTCCTGACCTTCTCCGGCAAGAAGCTGGTCCAGGTCGAGGCGTAACCGACCGGTGCCCCGCGTCCCCTCGTCTTTCGGGGGCGCGGGGCACCGGCTGTTCCCCCGGAGGGCTACCGTCGCGTACGGTGGACGGCTGCCCAGCACGTCAGAAGGGGGCCCGGGTGGCCGCTCAGGTTCAGCAGGAAACGCTCGACTCCGCTCACGACTCCGTCCGTGAGCGGGAGATCGGCGTCGAACAGGAACATCTGGACCGGGTGTACCGGCGTCTCGAGGAGAAGATCCACGAGGCGGAGTTCCTGATGAACGACGCGGCCAAGCGCGGCCAGGTCGGCACCCCCGGCGCGCTCGCCGAGCGGGACGCCCAGGTCTTCCGCGCGGGCATCCATCTGAACCGGCTGAACAACGAGTTCGAGGACTTCCTCTTCGGCCGTATCGACCTCCTCCTCGGCAAGGACGGCAAGAAGGGCCCCGACGGCGCGTACACCGCCGTCGAGCCCGCCGAGGGCGCGGTCCGCCCCGACAACACCGCCGACATCGCCGAGACCCTGCACATCGGCCGCATCGGTGTCCTCGACTCCGAGTACGCGCCGCTGGTCATCGACTGGCGGGCCCCCGCCGCCGCCCCCTTCTACCGCTCGACCCCCGTCGACCCGGGCCGGGTCGTCCGCCGCCGCGTCATCCGCTCCAAGGGGCGCAGGGTGCTCGGCGTCGAGGACGACCTGATGCGCCCCGAGCTGACGGCGCGCCTCGACGGCCACGAGCTGCCCGTCATCGGCGACGGCGCACTGATGGCCGCCCTCGGCCAGGCCCGCAGCCACACCATGCGGGACATCGTCGCCTCCATCCAGGCCGAGCAGGACCTGGTGATCCGCGCCCCCGCCGCCTCCGTGACGTACGTCGAGGGCGGGCCCGGCACCGGCAAGACGGCCGTCGCCCTGCACCGCGCCGCGTACCTCCTCTACCAGGACCGGCGTCGGTACGCGGGCGGCATCCTCATCGTCTCCCCGACCCCGCTGCTCGTCGCGTACACCGAGGGCGTCCTGCCCTCGCTCGGCGAGGAGGGCCAGGTCGCCATCCGCGCCATCGGCTCCCTCGTCGACGGCGTGGAGGCCACCCTGTACGACTCCCCGGCCGTGGCCCGCGCCAAGGGCTCGTACCGCATGCTCAAGGTGCTGCGGAAGGCCGCCCGGGGCGCGCTGGAGCGGAGCGACGCGCCCACCCGGCTGCGTGTCGTCGCCTTCGGCCGGCGGCTGGAGCTGGAGGCCGAGGAACTGGACCACGTCCGTCGCAACGCGCTCGGCGGCACGGCCCCCGTCAACCTGCTGCGCCCCCGCGCCCGAAAGCTCCTCCTCGACGCCCTGTGGGACCGCTCGGGCGCCGCGGGACGGCACACGGACCCCGAACTCGCCGCCGAGCTCCGCTCCTCCTTCGACGAGGACATCACGAGCGAGGACGACTTCATCGCGTTCCTCGACGCCTGGTGGCCCGAGCTGACGCCCCGCGCGGTCCTCACCGCCATGGCCGACGAGCGCCGCCTCGGCCGCTGGGCCCGGCGCGTCCTCAACCCCGGCGAGGTCCGCCGGGTCGCCCGCTCCCTCAAGCGGGACGGCCTCTCGGTCCACGACGTCGCCATGCTCGACGAGCTCCAGGCGATCCTCGGCATGCCCGCCCGCCCCCGCAAGAAGCGCGAACTCGACCCGCTCGACCAGCTCACGGGCCTGGAGGAGCTGATGCCGGTGCGCGAGGAGACCCAGCGCGAGCGCGCCGAGCGGCTGGCCCAGGAACGCACCGAGTACGCGCACATCATCGTCGACGAGGCGCAGGACCTGACCCCGATGCAGTGGCGCATGGTGGGCCGCCGCGGCCGGCACGCCACCTGGACGGTCGTGGGCGACCCCGCGCAGTCCTCCTGGTCCGACCCCGACGAGGCGGCCGAGGCCCGCGACGATGCGCTCGGCACCCGCCCGCGCCGCCGCTTCACCCTCACCGTCAACTACCGCAACCCGGCCGAGATCGCCGAACTGGCGGCGAAGGTGCTGGCGCTGGCGATGCCGGGCTCCGAGTCCCCGTCCGCGGTCCGCTCCACCGGCGTCGAGCCCCGCTTCGTCACCGCCCAGCGCGACACCCTGGCCCGCACGGTCCGCGGGGAGGCCGCACGGCTGCTGGACCTCGTCGACGGGACGGTCGGCGTGGTCGTCGCGATGAACCGCCGCGAGGAGGCCGCGCGCTGGCTGGCCGGCCTCGGCGACCGCGTCGTCGCCCTCGGCAGCCTGGAGGCGAAGGGCCTGGAGTACGACGCGACGGTGGTCGTCTCCCCGGCGGAGATCGCCGACGAGAGCCCGGCGGGGCTGCGTGTGTTGTACGTCGCACTCACCCGGGCGACGCAGCAGCTGACGGTCGTCTCGGCGGAGCGGGACGACCCGGACGCGGACGGGGTCCCCGACCTGTTGCGGGACTGAGTGGGTAGTCGGTCGGCTGCGGGCGCGTGGGGCTTCTCGCGCAGTTCCCCGCGCCCCTTAAGAACCCGCTGACGCATCAGCAACTCCCCGAGTTGGCGGGCGCCCTGTTAACCTGAATACGGCACCGGCTCGATCCAAGCCCCCGGGCCCAACCTTCGTCGCTCAGAGCGACCACTTGCCGCGAGGCGAGCATGGCGGGTCGGTGCCACTCAGACGCGAGTGGTACGCGAGAGGTCCACGTCCCTGTGACGTGGACCTCTTTCTGTTGAGAACAAAACGTTCTCAATCCCACCGGGCTAACGCCTACTCGGTGGTAGGTGCGACGATCGGACGGCAAAACGCACAAACGCAGTAGCGAAAGCAGAGGAAGTCGGCCATGGCAACGGCGCCCAGCGTCTCCTACTCGATGACGGTCCGGCTGGAGGTGCCCGCGAGCGGAACCGCGGTCTCCCAGCTCACCGGGGCCGTCGAGTCCCACGGAGGCTCGGTGACCGGCCTCGACGTGACCGCCTCCGGCCACGAGAAGCTCCGCATCGACGTCACCATCGCCGCGACCTCCACCGCGCACGCCGACGAGATCGTCGAGCAGCTGCGCGGCATCGAGGGCGTGACGCTCGGCAAGGTCTCCGACCGTACGTTCCTGATGCACCTCGGCGGCAAGATCGAGATGGCGTCCAAGCACCCCATCCGCAACCGTGACGACCTCTCGATGATCTACACGCCGGGTGTGGCCCGCGTCTGCATGGCGATCGCCGAGAACCCCGAGGACGCCCGCCGCCTCACCATCAAGCGCAACTCCGTTGCGGTCGTGACGGACGGCTCCGCCGTCCTCGGTCTCGGCAACATCGGTCCCAAGGCCGCGCTGCCCGTCATGGAGGGCAAGGCGGCCCTCTTCAAGCGGTTCGCCGGCATCGACGCCTGGCCGCTCTGCCTCGACACCCAGGACACCGACGCGATCGTCGAGATCGTCAAGGCGATCGCCCCCGGCTTCGCGGGCATCAACCTGGAGGACATCTCCGCGCCCCGCTGCTTCGAGATCGAGGCCCGGCTGCGCGAGGCCCTCGACATCCCCGTCTTCCACGACGACCAGCACGGCACCGCGATCGTCGTGCTCGCCGCACTCACCAACGCACTTCGCGTGGCGGGCAAGGGGATCGGCGACATCCGCGTCGTCATGTCCGGCGCCGGCGCGGCCGGTACGGCCATCCTCAAGCTGCTCATCGCCGCCGGTGTGAAGAACGCCGTCGTCGCCGACATCCACGGTGTCGTGCACTGCGACCGCGCGGACCTGGTCGACGCCGCCGCCGACTCCCCGCTGCGCTGGATCGCCGACAACACCAACCCCGAGGGCCTCACCGGCACGCTGAAGGAGGCCGTGCGCGACGCGGACGTCTTCATCGGCGTCTCCGCCCCGAACGTCCTCGACGGCGACGACGTGGCCGCCATGGCCGACAACGCGATCGTGTTCGCGCTCGCGAACCCGGACCCCGAGGTCGACCCCGCGGTGGCCCGTCAGACGGCGGCCGTCGTGGCCACCGGCCGCTCCGACTTCCCGAACCAGATCAACAACGTGCTGGTCTTCCCGGGTGTCTTCCGCGGTCTCCTCGACGCCCAGTCCCGCACCGTCAACACGGAGATGATGATCGCCGCAGCGAAGGCCCTCGCCGACGTCGTCACCGAGGACGAGCTGAACCCGAACTACATCATCCCGAGCGTCTTCAACGACAAGGTCGCGGGAGCGGTCGCCGGCGCGGTCCGCGAGGCCGCGAAGGCCGCCGGCGCCACCGCCTGACCCCGGTCGAGGGTGGCCTGACAGCGGCTCCGGCCGTACTGTGACAGTCACCACGATGGGCCCGGATCCCGGCGCGTCGCTGGGGTCCGGGCCGTACGTACGCCTAGGGTGGCGGCCAGTCCGCCGTCGTGGCGGGCCGAGCGGGACCGGCGTGGACATGGCGCTTTTGGTGTGACTCCCATGGGTGTTCGTGTGACTCCCATGGGTGCCGGATTGGCTTTCCCGCCGCAGGTGAGTGCAGGATGCGTCCCTGGGCGCGAGGGTCTGACGACGGACCCGGGTCCGCCTCAACGGCAAGAAGAACACGGGAGTAACAAAATGAACCGCAGTGAGCTGGTGGCCGCGCTGGCCGACCGCGCCGAGGTGACCCGCAAGGACGCCGACGCCGTGCTGGCCGCGTTCGCCGACGTCGTCGGTGACATCGTCTCCAAGGGCGACGAGAAGGTCACCATCCCCGGTTTCCTGACCTTCGAGCGCACCCACCGTGCCGCTCGCACCGCGCGCAACCCGCAGACCGGCGACCCGATCCAGATTCCCGCCGGCTACAGCGTCAAGGTCTCCGCGGGCAGCAAGCTCAAGGAAGCCGCCAAGGGCAAGTGATCCCGCCGCCCGTATGCCGCACGGCGGCGTACGAGGCCCGGTAACGCCAGTGGGGCGGCCTCCCGACACCGGGAGACCGCCCCACAGGCGTTTCTCGGGCAGCGCCTCACCCCGACGGGCAGCGCGTCAGCCGAGTGCCTGCCGGCAGTTCCACCTTCGCGCCGAGCTCCATGAGCTTCTCCATGCTGTGTCCGTCCGGGGGGCGACCCCCGGACCCCCGGCAGGGAGCGGCGCTGCCGTGTGTGGTGGCGGGGCCGCGCGGCCGCGGCGTCAGCCGAGCGCCTTGCCCGGCAGCTCGACCTTCGCGCCCAGCTCCATGAGCTTCTCCATGAAGTTCTCGTAGCCGCGGTTGATGAGGTCGATGCCGTGGACGCGGGACGTGCCCTGGGCGGCGAGGGCCGCGATCAGGTACGAGAAGCCGCCGCGGAGGTCGGGGATGACCAGGTCGGCGCCCTGGAGCTTCGTCGGGCCCGACACGACCGCGGAGTGCAGGAAGTTCCGCTGCCCGAAGCGGCAGTCGGAGCCGCCGAGGCACTCTCGGTAGAGCTGGATGTGCGCGCCCATCTGGTTCAGCGCGGACGTGAAGCCCAGCCGGGACTCGTAGACCGTCTCGTGGATGATCGACAGGCCCGTGGCCTGCGTCAGGGCCACCACCAGCGGCTGCTGCCAGTCGGTCTGGAAACCGGGGTGGACGTCCGTCTCCAGGGCGATCGACTTCAGCTGGCCGCCGGGGTGCCAGAAGCGGATGCCCTCGTCGTCGATCTCGAACGCGCCACCCACCTTCCGGTAGGTGTTCAGGAACGTCATCATGGAACGCTGCTGGGCGCCCCGGACGTATATGTCACCCTCCGTCGCCAGCGCGGCGGACGCCCAGGAGGCGGCCTCCAGACGGTCCGGGAGGGCCTTGTGGGTGTAGCCGCCGAGCGAGTCCACACCGGTGATGCGGATCGTGCGGTCGGTGTCCATCGCGATGATGGCGCCCATCTTCTGCAGGACGCAGATGAGGTCCTCGATCTCCGGCTCGATCGCCGCGTTCGACAGCTCCGTCACGCCCTCCGCGAGGACGGCCGTGAGCAGCACCTGCTCCGTCGCGCCGACCGACGGGTACGGCAGCCGGATCTTCGTACCGCGCAGCCGCCGCGGAGCCTCCAGGTACTGGCCGTCCTCCCGCTTCTCGATCTTCGCGCCGAACTGCCGCAGCACCTCGAAGTGGAAGTCGATCGGCCGGCCACCGATGTCGCAGCCGCCGAGACCGGGGATGAAGGCGTGGCCGATCCGGTGCAGCAGCGGGCCGCAGAACAGGATCGGGATGCGCGAGGAGCCCGCGTGGGCGTCGATGTCGGCGACGTTCGCGCTCTCCACGTTCGTCGGGTCCATCACCAGCTCGCCCGGTTCGTCCCCAGGGCGGACCGTCACGCCGTGCAGCTGGAGCAGTCCACGCACCACCCGCACGTCGCGGATGTCGGGGACGTTGCGCAGCCGGCTCGGACCACTGCCGAGCAGCGCGGCGACCATGGCCTTGGGTACGAGGTTCTTCGCACCGCGGACACGGATCTCGCCACTGAGCGGGGTGCCGCCGTGTACAAGCAGTACGTCGTCAGAGCCGTTGACGGTCATGAATCTCGCGTTCCGTGGAGTAGGGCAGAGGGCGTTACGGCGTGGGGGGCCGACCGGTTTTCCCGTTGTGCGGGAGCCGTTTCGGCGTGGGCCGGAAGGGCTAGCGTAAACGCCGCCCACCCCCCTTCCGTAAGCCCGAGTACTTCTCAGACACGTCATGAGTTCGCCACAACACGAACCGTCCACGGCCGGGCACATGGGGTCACCGAACCGGCTGTGCGCGGGCTCCGCACCGGTGCGCCCTGAGCTGCGTTCACTCCGCTCCCGGCATTGGCTCCCCGCGCACGGGCAGGATGCGGGATCATGTCTGGCATGACCGAGGTGTCCTCGCTCACAGGGCGGCTGCTCGTGGCCACGCCCGCCCTGGCGGACCCGAACTTCGACCGCGCTGTGGTGCTGCTCCTCGACCACGACGAGGAGGGCTCGCTCGGGGTGGTCCTCAACCGCCCCACCCCGGTGGACGTCGGGGACATCCTGGAGGGCTGGGCGGAACTCGCCGGCGAACCCGGGGTCGTCTTCCAGGGCGGCCCGGTGTCCCTGGACTCGGCGCTCGGCGTCGCCGTGATACCCGGCGGCGGCCCCGTCGACCGGGCCCCGCTCGGCTGGCGGCGCGTCCACGGCGCGATCGGGCTCGTCGACCTGGAGGCCCCGCCGGAGCTCCTCGCCTCGGCGCTCGGCTCGCTGCGGATCTTCGCCGGCTACGCGGGCTGGGGCCCCGGCCAGTTGGAGGACGAACTGGTCGAGGGCGCCTGGTACGTCGTCGAGTCGGAACCCGGCGACGTGTCGTCCCCCTCGCCCGAACGGCTCTGGCGGGAGGTCCTGCGCCGCCAGCGCAGTGAACTCGCGATGGTGGCCACGTACCCCGACGACCCTTCGCTCAACTGATGCGCGCGAGCCCCAGTACCCTTGGCGGCATGAGCACTCTTGAGCCCGAGCGCGGTACTGGTACGGGGACCCTCGTCGAGCCGACGCCGCAGGTGTCGCACGGCGACGGTGACCACGAGCGCTTCGCCCACTACGTCCAGAAGGACAAGATCATGGCGAGCGCGCTCGACGGCACGCCCGTCGTGGCGTTGTGCGGGAAGGTGTGGGTACCGGGTCGCGACCCGAAGAAGTACCCCGTGTGCCCCATGTGCAAGGAGATCTTCGACTCGCTCGGCGCGGGTGGCGGGGACGACGAGGGCGGCGGCAAGAAGTAGCGGCCGGATCATGTGACCGCGGTGCCCCGGAAGCGGGTACCGCGGTCTTTGCTGCGCCTCCGCGCTGCTGCGCCGTGCGCGTTCGTTGGCGGGTGCGGGTGGTATGTGGTTTCTCGCGCAGTTCCCCGCGCCCCAAGGCTCGGGCCCGCGGGCCCGGTTCGTCGGGAAAGCGCGACGACACTGACCCCCGAAGTCATCAGGCGCCCTCTTGGTCACAACTGGTCGAGACCTCTTGTGGTCATGTTCATGTACTCCATAGCCTCCGGTGTGTTGTAGAGAGCAGAACGCCCGTTGCAGAGAATGCAACACTCCGCACCCCCCTCCGGAGGACCACGCGCCATGAAGCTCGCCGCCCGACTCGTCGCCCCCATGGCGGCCCTCGCCCTCGCGGGGCTCACCGCCTGCGCTCCCGGGACGTCCGACAACTCGTCCGCCGCGAAGGACGACAAAACCGGCACCCTGCGGCTCTGGCTCTTCCGGGAGGTGAGCAACGCGCCGAAGGAGCAGGTCGTCGACAAGGTCGTCGCCGCCTTCGAGAAGGCGCACGACGGCGCGAAGGTCAAGGTCGAGTACATCCCCGTCGAGACCCGCGCGGAACGCATGAAGGCCGCCTTCAACGACCCCGAGAGCGCCCCCGACGTCATCGAGTACGGCAACACGGACACCGCCGGCTACGTCAAGGACGGCGGACTCGCCGACGTCACCACGGAGTTCAACGGTTGGGCCGACTCCAAGGACTCCGACCCCACCGCCAGGACCTCCGTCACCGTCGACGGCAAGGTCTACGGCGCCCCCTTCTTCGTGGGCGTCCGCGCCCTGTACTACCGCACGGACGTCTTCGACGAACTCGGCCTGGAGCCCCCGAGGACGCTGGACGAGCTGACGACCGCCGCCCAGCGGATCCGCGCGGCCAGGCCCGAGCTGTACGGCCTCGTCGTCGGCGGCGCGTACACCTACGGCGCGATGCCCTTCGTCTGGGCCAACGGCGGCGAGATAGCCGAGGGCCGGGGCGGCTCGTACGCCTCCACCATCGACAGCGCCGCCGCCCGCAAGGGCATCGAGACGTACACCTCGCTGTTCGGCGACGACAACTGCCCGGCCGCCAAGTGCGCGGGCATGGGCGGCAACGACACCGTCACCGCGTTCGCCGCGGGCAAGGCCGGCATGGCCATCGGCGGGGACTTCAGCCACGCCGCCGTGGAGGCCGGGAAGGTCAAGGGCAAGTACGCGGTCGTACCGCTCCCGGGGGTGAAGTCCGGTTCGGTGGCGCCTGCGTTCGCGGGCGGCAACAACATCGGCGTCCTCAGGAGCACCACGCACCGCACGCTCGCCGTCGACCTCATGAAGCGGCTCGCGTCCAAGCGGACCCAGGGCGCGCTCTTCGACGCGATGGGCTTCCTGCCGACGTACACCGACGTCCGGGCCGAGGCGGCGAAGAAGGAGCCGTTCATCGAGCCGTTCGTGAAGACGCTGTCCTCGGGGACCAGGTTCGTGCCGGTATCGCCCGCGTGGGCCCAGGTCGACGCGTCGCAGGTGCTGCCGACGATGTTCCAGGAGGTCGTCAGCGGCAAGAAGGACGTGGACGAGGCGTCCGAGGACGCGGCGGACCGGATGAACGACGCGTTCAGCTCCGTCGGGTGACGCCGGTGCCCACCAGCCCGGGTGGCACGGTGCGTTCGCGGGTGCGAGGCGGTTCCGCCGTCCCGCACCCCCGCGCGCGCCCGCGGGCCGCCGCTGCCTGGACCCCCTGGCTCTATCTCGCCCCCGCGCTCGTCGTGCTCGGCGCGCTGCTCGTCTATCCCGTCGGCCAACTCGGCCTGATCTCCCTGCTGGAGTACACCCAGGCGCAGGTCAGCGGCGGCGAACCGACCTCCTTCCGGGGGGTCGGGAACTACGCCGAACTCTTCTCGGACGCCCAGTTCTGGCAGGTGCTGCTGGCCACCGTCGGCTTCGCCGCGGCCTGTGTGGTGTCCACGCTGGCCGTCGGTTGCGCCCTGGCCGTGCTGCTGACCCGGGTGCGGGCCGTGCCTCGGCTGGCGCTGATGCTGGCCGCGCTGGGCGCGTGGGCGACCCCGGCGGTCACCGGCTCGACGGTGTGGCTGCTGCTGTTCGACCCCGACTTCGGCCCCGTCAACCGGGTGCTCGGGCTCGGCGACCACTCCTGGACGTACGGGCGGTACAGCGCCTTCTTCCTCGTCCTGCTGGAAGTGGTGTGGTGCTCCTTCCCGTTCGTGATGGTGACGGTCTACGCGGGCATCCGGGCCGTCCCGTCCGAGGTCCTGGAGGCGGCGGCCCTCGACGGGGCCTCGCAGTGGCGGATCTGGCGGTCGGTGCTCGCCCCGATGCTCCGCCCGATCCTCGTCGTCGTCACCATTCAGTCGATCATCTGGGACTTCAAGGTCTTCACCCAGATCTATGTGATGACGGGCGGCGGCGGTATCGCCGGCCAGAACCTCGTACTGAACGTGTACGCCTACCAAAAGGCGTTCGCCGCCTCCGAGTACAGCCTCGGCTCGGCGATCGGCGTGGTGATGCTGGTGATTCTGCTGGCGATCACCCTGGTGTATTTGCGGCTGCTCCGTGGACAGGGGGAGGAGCTGTGAACGCGACGGGATTCCGGCGGCGGCCGAGACGGCCCCGGCGGCTCGCCGCGGAGGCGTCCGCGCTGGTCATCGCGGCCGTGGTGGCGTTCCCGCTGTACTGGATGGTGTTGAGCGCCGTCAGACCGGCGGGTGAGATCGAGTCGGCCGAGACCCGGCCCTGGACCCTTGAGCCGACACTGGATTCCTTCCGCCGGGTCCTCGGGCAGCAGGAATTCGGCCGCTACTTCCTCAACAGCGTTGTCGTCGCCTGCGCCGTGGTGATCGCCTCCGCGCTGATCGCGTTTCTCGCGGCGACGGCGGTGACCCGATTCCGCTTCCGTTTCCGGACCACCTTGTTGATCATGTTCCTGATCGCCCAGACGGTGCCCGTGGAGGCGCTCACCATCCCTCTGTTCTTCCTGATGCGGGACGCCGGTCAACTCAACACCCTGGGCGCGCTGATCCTGCCCCACATCGCCTTCTCCCTGCCCTTCGCGATCTGGATGCTGAGGGGCTTTGTGAAGGCCGTACCGGAGTCCCTGGAGGAGGCCGCCCAACTCGACGGGGCGAGCCGTTCCCGATTCCTGTGGCAGATCCTTTTCCCACTCGTCCTGCCGGGGTTGGTCGCCACCAGCGTCTTCTCCTTCATCTCGACCTGGAACGACTTCCTGTTCGCCAAGTCCTTCATCATCAGCGACACCTCCCGGTCGACGTTGCCGATGGCCCTGCTCGTCTTCTTCAAGCCGGAAGAACCCGACTGGGGCGGCGTCATGGCGGCGTCCACGGTGATGACGATTCCGGTGCTGGTCTTCTTCGTGCTCGTCCAGCGACGGCTGGTCTCCGGACTGGGCGGAGCGGTCAAGGAGTGACATGACGGAACTCGACGGAACGGAACTGATTCCGGCGCCGCGACGCCTCGTACGGAACGGCTCCGGCCGGGGCCGGCTGGACGAGGGGACCCGGCTGGTGGCCGGCCCCGGCACCGAGGGCGTCGCGCGCCGGCTGCGGGAAACGGTCGGCGCGGCGACCGGATACGCCCTCACCGAGGGCGGCGGGTCCGCCCACCGGCTCGTGCTCGGCATCGAGCCGGACCTGCCGCCGGAGGGCTACCGCGTGGTCACCGGCGGCGCCGACCACCTCATCCAGGGCGGCAGCGCGGCGGGCGTCTTCTGGGGCGCGCAGACCTTCCGGCAACTGCTCGGTCCCGACGCCCACCGGCGGGCGCCCCTGCGGCCCGGCCGGGAATGGGACCTCCCGGAGGTCACCGTGGAGGACGCCCCCCGCTTCGCCTGGCGCGGCCTCATGCTCGACGTCGCCCGGCACTTCCTGCCCAAGGACCAGGTGCTGCGCTATCTCGATCTGATGGCCGCGCACAAACTCAACGTCCTCCACTTCCACTTGACGGACGACCAGGGTTGGCGGGTCGAGATCGAGCGATACCCGAGGCTGACGGAGGTCGGTTCCTGGCGGGCCCGTACGAAATTCGGTCATAGGGCGTCACCGCTGTGGGAGGAGAAGCCGCACGGCGGTCACTACACGCGTGACGACCTCCGCGAGATCGTCGCCTACGCCGCCGAACGGCATATCACCGTGGTCCCCGAGATCGACATCCCGGGACACAGCCAGGCCGCGATCGCCGCGTATCCGGAACTGGGCAACACCGATGTCGTCGACACGGCCTCCCTCACCGTCTGGGACACCTGGGGCATCAACGAAAACGTCCTCGCCCCCACGGACACCACCCTGCGCTTCTACGAAGGGGTCCTGGAGGAAGTCCTGGAACTCTTTCCCTCGACGTTCGTGCACATCGGCGGCGACGAGTGCGTCAAGGACCAGTGGAAGCGTTCGGCCACCGCGCAGGCGCGCATCCGGGAACTCGGACTCACGGACGAGGACGGCCTGCAGTCGTGGTTCGTCCGGCACTTCGACAACTGGCTGACGGCGCGCGGACGTCGCCTGATCGGATGGGACGAGATCCTGCAGGGAGGCCTCGCGCCGGGTGCGGCCGTGTCGTCCTGGCGGGGCTACGCGGGCGGCGTCACGGCGGCCCGCGCGGGCCACGACGTGGTCATGTGCCCCGAGCAGCACGTCTACCTGGACCACCGTCAGCACGACGGCCCCGACGAACCGGTCCCGATCGGCTATGTGCGCACCCTGGAGGACGTCTTCCGGTTCGAGCCGGTTCCACCGGAGTTGACGCTCGAGGAGGCGCGGCACGTGCTGGGCACCCAGGCCAATGTGTGGACCGAGGTGATGGAGGACCCCGCGCGCGTGGACTACCAGGCGTTCCCGCGGCTCGCGGCCTTCGCCGAGGTGGCCTGGAGCCGGCTGCCCGCGCCCGCCGAGCGGGACTTCGCCGACTTCGAGCGGCGGATGACCTCCCACTATCGCCGACTTGACGCCCTGGGGGTCGGTTATCGGCCGCCCGGCGGACCCCGCCCGTGGCAGCGGCGGCCCGGCGTGCTCGGACGCCCGATCGAGGGGGCGCCCCCGAACGTGTGAGGCGGCGGCGCGCACGCGCGTCCGAAAGCCGATGCCCCGTGAGGTGGCCCTCACCTGGAACAAGAGGCGTATAAATCGCCGAAGGTCAGCAAAAAGAACCGGTGGGGAGATCCTGCACCAAAACGGACCATCCCTGAGGTGAGGTGGGCGAATGCCTCCTAGCGGACCCCCGCGTTCGGGCCTCGCGAGAATGTGCCAGAGTTGCCACGTCCACCCTGTCAGCACGTACCGTACGGCAACACAGGCGGACCAGGGTCTGTCGTTCGGATCATGCCGGCTTCGGGCAACGGTGCCGGATGATGGCCGGTGAGCGGGGCGCGCAGCGAGCCCCGTCTCCAGGTGTGATCCGTAAGACAGGCCCTACGGTGGGGCAGCGGGAAGGGGCAGCCGGTTTGACCACGCACGCACCGCAGGCGGCGCAGGCCGTGACCCTGCCCGGCTCGCTCGACGAGGCCGTGGCGGCCCTCGCCGCCATGCCCTGGGCGGTTCCGGTGGCGGGCGGCACGGACCTCATGACCGCGGTCAACTCCGGGCAGCTCAGGCCCGCCGCGCTGGTCGGGCTGGGCAGGATCAGCGAGATCCGCGGCTGGCAGTACCAGGACGGACACGCCCTGCTCGGCGCCGGGCTGACACACGCCCGGATGGGGCGCCCGGACTTCGCGGCGCTCATTCCGGCGCTCGCCGCGGCCGCGCGCGCCGCCGGACCGCCGCAGATCCGCAACGCGGGCACCCTCGGCGGCAACATCGCGACGGCCGCCCCCACGGGGGACGCGCTGCCGGTGCTGGCCGCCCTGGAGGCCACGCTGGTCATCGCGGGACCGGGCGGGGCCCGCCGTGAGATGCCCGTCTCCCATCTGCTGGCCGGCATGGAGATGCTGCGCCCCGGCGAACTGATCGGGTTCGTGCGCGTGCCGCTGCTGCACGCCCCCCAGGTCTTCCTGAAGGCCACCGGGCGGACCGGCCCCGGCCGCGCCGCCGCCTCGGTCGCCCTCGTCCTCGACCCCGCCCGGCGCGGTGTGCGGTGCGCCGTCGGCGCCATAGCGCCGATGCCGCTGCGCCCGCTGGACGCCGAGGCGTGGGTCGCCGGGCTGATCGACTGGGACGGCGAGCGCACCCTGGTCCCCGAGGCGTTGCAGGCCTTCGGCGAGTACGTCGCCGCCGCCTGCATCCCGGACCCGGCCCCCGAGGTCGACGGCTCCGTGCCACCGCTTCCGCCCGCCGTACTGCACCTGCGGCGCACCGTCGCCGCGCTGGCCCGACGAGCACTGGGGAGGGCGCTGTCGTGACCGACGACCAGCACGGAGAGGGCACCGGGCAGCAGGGGGGCCAGAGCGGCTGGGAGCGACTGCCGCAGGGCGACTACGACGACGGCGCCACCACCTTCGTTCAGCTCCCCGAGGGGGGCATCGACGCGCTGCTCGCCGCCGACAGCCCCCTCGCCGCACCCGGCCACGGCTATGTGCCGCCGCCCATAGCGGCCAACCCGCCCGCCGCCGGGACCGACCCGTCCGGCACGGGCTCCTGGGCCATGCCGGCCGAGGGCGCCCAGTGGCACGACCCGAACGCCGGACAGCAACAGCCCCCGGCGCAGGACGGGTTCACGTACGACCCCGGCTCGACCGGGCAGTGGACGTTCGAGGAGCCCGCCGCGCAGGAAGGCGCCGCACGCGGTCACGACGTGACCGGCGAGTGGTCGATCCCGGTCGCCGGAGGTGACCTTCCGGACGAATCGGGCGAGTTCAGTACCTCGGCCCTGGTCGAGCAGTGGGGCGGCACCCCGCCCGCCACCCTGCCCGGCGGCGCCCCCGCACCCTGGGCGACCGAGCAGATCGGCACCGCGTGGACCGCGCCGCCGCCCCCGGCACGTGCCGAGGAGAGCGCCACCGAGGAACCCCCGGCCGACGCGCCCGCCGAGGCCCCCCAGGAGCCCTCCGGCGCTCCCGCCGAGGCGCCGGCCCCCGACGCCGCCGAGGAGGCCCCCGAGGCCCCCGAGGGCGCCCAGGAGCCCGCCGGGAGCGCCGAGCAGGCCGCCGAGGCCGACGGTGACCCCACGGACCCGCAGGAGGCGGAGACGCCCGCCGAGGCGTCCGACGCGGAGACGTCCGGCGCGGAGGACTCGGGCGCCGCGGACCCGGCCGCCGAGCCCACCCCGCCCCCGCACGACGACCACCCCCTCGCCTCGTACGTCCTGAGCGTCAACGGCGCCGACCGGCCCGTCACCGACGCCTGGATCGGCGAGTCGCTGCTCTACGTGCTGCGCGAGCGGCTCGGCCTCGCGGGCGCCAAGGACGGCTGCTCCCAGGGCGAGTGCGGCGCCTGCAACGTCCAGGTCGACGGCCGCCTCGTGGCCTCCTGTCTGGTGCCCGCCGTCACCGCGGCGAGCAGCGAGGTGCGCACCGTCGAGGGACTCGCCGTCGACGGACAGCCCTCCGACGTGCAGCGGGCGCTCGCCCGGTGCGGCGCCGTCCAGTGCGGCTTCTGCGTGCCCGGCATGGCGATGACCGTGCACGACCTCCTGGAGGGCAACCCGGCGCCCACCGAGCTGGAGGCCCGCCAGGCGCTGTGCGGCAACCTCTGCCGCTGCTCCGGCTACCGCGGCGTGCTGGCGGCCGTCCGCGACGTCGTCGCCGAACGCGCGTCGCACGCGGTCGGCGACAGCGACACCGGCGCCGACACCGACGAGGCACGCATCCCGCACCAGGCGGGCCCCGGCGCGGGCGGCGTCAACCCGGCGGCTTACGAGGCCCAGGGGGCCCCGCCCCCGGCCCCGCACGACCCCGGCCAGTCGTACGGCGGTCAGGGGCTGCACTTCGGCGGCCAGGACGACACGTACGGCGGTCAGGGGCAGTCGTTCGGCGGTCACGGCGACACGTACGGCGGTCAGGGCCAGAGCTTCGGGGGCCAGGACCAGTCGTTCGGTGGCCAGGACCAGTCATTCGGGGGTCACGACGACTCCTATGGCGGTCAGGGGCAGTCGTTCGGCGGTCACGGCGACACGTACGGCGGTCAGGGCCAGAGCTTCGGAGGCCAGGACCAGTCGTTCGGGGGCCAGGGCGACACGTACGGCGGTCAGGGCCAGTCGTTCGGTGGTCATGACGACACCTACGGCGGTCAGGGCCGGAACTTCGACGATCAGGACCAGTCGTTCGGCCAGGACGGAGGCCAGGCGTGAGCAACGACGCAGCCACCGCGACGCCCGCGATCACCAGCACCGCAGGCACCGCCGGGGACGCCGCGCCCGCACCGGAGGCACCGCCGCACGGGCTCGGCGTGTCCCTGCCGTCCGCCGACGCCCGCGCCAAGTCCGAGGGCACCTTCCCCTACGCGGCCGACCTGTGGGCCGAGGGCCTGCTGTGGGCGGCCGTCCTGCGCTCACCGCACCCGCACGCGCGCATCGTGTCCATCGACACGTCCCACGCGCGCGAGATGCCCGGCGTCCGGGCCGTCGTCACCCACGAGGACGTGCCGGGCACCCCGCTGCACGGCCGCGGCAAGATCGACCGGCCGGTGTTCGCCTCCGAGGTCGTACGCCACCACGGCGAGCCCATCGCGGCCGTCGCCGCCGACCACCCGGACACCGCGCGGATGGCCGCCGCCGCCGTCATCGTCGAGTACGAGGTGCTCGACCCGGTGATCGACCCGGAGCAGGCCTTCGAGGCCGAACCCCTGCACCCCGACGGCAATCTGATCCGGCACATCCCGCTGCGCCACGGCGACCCCGACGCCTCCGGCGAGATCGTCGTCGAGGGGCAGTACCGCATCGGCCGCCAGGACCCGGCCCCCATCGGCGCCGAGGCCGGCCTCGCCGTGCCCCGCCCGGACGGCGGTGTCGAGCTGTACCTCGGCTCCACCGACCCGCACACCGACCGCGACACCGCCGCCGCCGTGTACGGCCTGGCCCCCGACCGCGTGAAGATCGTCGTCACCGGGGTGCCCGGCGCCACCGCCGACCGCGAGGACCAGGGCTTCCAGCTCCCCCTGGGGCTGCTGGCGCTGAAGACCGGCTGCCCGGTCAAGCTGACCGCCACGCGCGAGGAGTCCTTCCTGGGCCACGCGCACCGGCACCCGACGCTCCTGCGCTACCGCCACCACGCGGACGCCGAGGGCAGGCTCGTCAAGGTCGAGGCGCAGATCCTGCTCGACGCCGGCGCGTACGCCGACACCTCGTCCGAGGCCCTGGCCGCGGCCGTGTCGTTCGCCTGCGGCCCGTACATCGTCCCCAACGCCTTCATCGAGGGGTGGGTGGTCCGCACCAACAACCCGCCCTCCGGCCATGTCCGCGGCGAGGGCGCCATGCAGGTGTGCGCCGCGTACGAGGCGCAGATGGACAAGCTCGCCAAGAAGCTGGGCCTCGACCCGGCCGAGCTGCGCATGCGCAACGTGATGTCCACGGGTGACGTGCTGCCGACCGGGCAGTCCGTGACCTGCCCGGCCCCGGTCGCCGAACTCCTCGAAGCGGTCCGGGAGTTCCCGCTCCCGGCGCTGCCGAAGGACACCCCCGAGGAGGAGTGGCTGCTGCCGGGCGGCCCCGAGGGCGCGGGCGAGCCGGGCGCGGTCCGGCGCGGCGTCGGCTACGGCCTCGGCATGGTCCACATGCTCGGCGCGGAGGGCGCCGACGAGGTCTCCACGGCCACCGTGAAGGTCCACGACGGCATCGCGACCGTGCTGTGCGCCGCCGTCGACACCGGGCAGGGCTTCTCCACCCTCGCCCGGCAGATCGTCCAGGAGACCCTCGGCATCGACGAGGTCCACATCGCCCAGGTCGACACCGACCAGCCCCCCGCGGGCGCCGGCTGCCGGGGCCGCCACACCTGGGTGTCGGGCGGCGCGGTGGAACGCGCGGCGAAGATGGTCCGCACCCAGCTGCTCCAGCCGCTGGCCCACAAGTTCGGCATGTCCACGGAGCTGCTCCAGATCACCGACGGCAAGATCACGTCGTACGACGGTGTCCTGTCGACGACGGTCGCGGAGGCGCTCGACGGCAAGGAGCTGTGGGCCACCGCGCAGTGCCGCCCGCATCCCACCGAGCCGCTGGACGGCGCGGGCCAGGGCGACGCGTTCGTGGGCATGGCCTTCTGCGCGATCCGCGCGGTCGTGGACGTCGACATCGAACTCGGCTCCGTACGGGTCGTGGAGCTGGCGGTCGCCCAGGACGTGGGCCGGGTCCTCAACCCCGCGCAGCTCAACGCCCGGATCGAGGCGGGTGTCACGCAGGGCGTCGGCATCGCGCTGACGGAGAACCTGCGCACCCCGCGCGGTCTGATCCGCCACCCCGACCTGACCGGCTACTCCCTGCCGACCGCGCTCGACGCCCCCGACATCCAGATCGTCAAGCTGGTGGAGGAGCGGGACGTGGTGGCCCCCTTCGGCGCGAAGGCGGCCAGCGCGGTGCCGGTGGTCACCTCACCGGCGGCCATCGCCTCCGCCGTCCGGGCCGCGACGGGCCGCCCCGTGAACCGCCTGCCGATCCGGCCGCAGGCGGCGGTGGTGACGGGGGCCTGACCGGTCCTGGTGGTGCCTTGCCGACCGGTCCCCGTCGGAAGCTCGTTGGCTGGTGTTCGCGTGTGCGGCCGGCGTTGTCAGTGGGGCGGCGTAAGGTTCTGGGAGTGGGACGGCAACGACCGCTGGGCGGTGCGGTGTTGTCCCCTGCCGGGGGGTAGCGCGCCGCGCACCATGTGCTGGGGGGAGCCGAGAGCACGATGACGATGGGGACCATGGGCCTGACGGACCTGAACGACCTGACGGACCTGACCGTGACCGCCGGACCGGCGACACTGTCCGGACTGGCACTGGACCTGCCCGCCCTGCTGCTGGACGAGGAGTTCGGCCAGAGCAAGGTGTGGCGCTTCGAGGACTTCGACTTCCCGGCGACGCTCACGCACGAGCCGACCCGCCGCTTCCTGCGCGACATGGGCCTGCCCGAGGAGCACGCCCTCTTCCAGCTCGACACGGACATCCCGCTGCCGACCCTCGCCGAGTACTACGCGCACGAACGCCCCGGGTTCCCCGCCGACCGGCTTCCCGCCGAGGCGACCCGACTGATCCGTCTCGGCCACTTCGTCGAGGGCAACAGCGTCGTCCTCGACGGCACGACCGGCGCCGCCCTCAACTGGAGCGAGCCCGAGTCCACGCTCTGCCCGCTCAACGCCGACATCTCCACCTTCGCCTTCACCCTCTGGCTCCTCCAGCGGGAGAAGCGCGAGAAGACGGCGACGGGCTGCTGGGTGGAAACCCTCCGCAACGAGGCCTGCGCGGACGGCTGACCGCTCCGCTGGGGCCCGCGGGAGCGGTTCGCCCCGCCCCGGGCGACCACGACAACGGCCGACCGCTTCACAGCGGCCGGCCGTCTTTCCCGCGGAGGCCGTGGCGGGAATCGAACCCACGTAACTCGCTTTGCAGGCGAGTCCCTAAACCACTCGGGCACACGGCCGGGTTGGGGCAATCACGGTGCTTCGGGGAACTTCGGGTGATTGCTCGAACTCGATGTACAGACCGTAGGCGGGGGAGTCGGCGGGGCTCAAGGGGTGCGTGGGGGCCGCAACGGGACTGCCATACGCCGTTCATGAAAGGGCGTGGGGTGGGGTGTTCGGGGTTCGTGAGGGAGTAGGGACGGGGGCGTACGACCAAGGTCGCACGGGATGCGGGACTCCGGACAGGGGTCAATGTCGGGCATGCCCCTTACGCTGGCGGGCATGGGTGCTCTGAGGCCGCGTGGCACGGGCGTTGCGCAGGATGCTGATCCGGTTGTTCTCGGCGAGCGTGCGGAGGGGGTGTTGGGGCGCTCCTACCGGGCGCTCAGCGTCGGCATCGTCTCCGTCGTGCTGCTGATCGCGTTCGAGGCGATGGCGGTGGGGACGGCCATGCCGGTCGCCGCACGGGAGTTGGACGGGGTCTCGGCGTACGGCTTCGTGTTCTCCGCGTACTTCACCACCAGCCTGTTCGGCATGGTGCTGTCCGGGCAGTGGTCGGACCTGCGGGGGCCGCTCGGGCCGCTGACCACGGGCATCGCCGCGTTCGCCGCCGGACTGCTCCTTTCCGGCACCGCCGGCGCTATGTGGCTGTTCATCGTCGGCCGGGCCGTCCAGGGACTCGGGGGCGGCCTGGTCATCGTCGCGCTGTACGTGGTGGTGGGGCGGGCGTACCCGGAGCGGCTGCGGCCGTCCATCATGGCGGGGTTCGCCGCGAGTTGGATCATCCCCTCCGTCGTCGGCCCCCTCGCCGCGGGCGCCGTCACGGAACAACTGGGCTGGCGCTGGGTCTTCGTGGGCATCCCGGTCCTGGTCGTGCTGCCGCTGGGGCTGGCGCTGCCCCAGATGCGGCGCCGGGCATCGGGACCGGTCGGCGGCCCGGCGACCGGCCCCGACACCCCGGCAGGCGCCCCCTCTCCGTCCCCCTCCTTCGACCGCCGCCGTATCCGGCTCGCCCTCGGTATCTCGGTGGGGGCCGGGCTCCTGCAGTACGCGGCCCAGGACCTGCGGTGGCTGTCGGTGGTGCCGGCCGCGGTCGGCGTGGCCCTGTTGGTGCCGGCCGTGCTGGGGCTGTTGCCGAGGGGGACGTACCGGGCGGTGCGGGGGCTGCCCTCCGTGGTGCTGCTGCGCGGGGTGGCGGCGGGGTCGTTCATCGCGGCCGAGTCGTTCGTACCGCTGATGCTGGTCACCCAGCGCGGGCTGTCGCCGACGCTCGCCGGGTTCTCGCTCGCGGCGGGCGGCGGGGCCTGGGCGCTGGGGTCGTGGGTGCAGGCGCGGGCGCGCGTGGAGCCGTACCGGGAGCGGTTGATGACGACCGGAATGGTGGTGGTCGCGGCGGCGATCGTCACCGTGCCGAGTGTGCTGATCGAGTCGGTGCCGGTGTGGACCGTGGCCGTCGCGTGGGCCTTCGGGTGCTTCGGGATGGGCCTCGTCATCTCCTCCACCAGCGTCCTGCTGCTCAAGCTCTCCGCCCCGGAGGAGGCAGGCACCAACTCCGCCGCGCTCCAGATCTCCGACGGCCTCTCCAACGCGCTGCTCCTCGCGGCAGGGGGCGCCGCCTTCGCCGCGCTCGGCGGCGGCGCGGCCGGCCACACGGCCACCACGGCCTCCGGCAGCGGCTCCCACCCGGCCGCGTTCAGCGCCGTGTTCCTGCCGATGGCGGCCGTGGCCCTCCTGGGCGCCTGGGTGACGACGCGGCTACGGGAGAGGACCTAGGTGGTACCACTGTGGCCCCATTGGGTGGTACTGTTTTGGTATGGCTATGAACCTGCGTCTCCGTGATGACCAGACGGAAGCACTCAAGCTGCGTGCCGAGGAAGAGGGTGTCAGCATGCACGCCATACTGCTCAGAGCTGTGGACGACTACCTTGCTCGGACCGCTCATGAGGCGCTGGTCCGCAAGGCGGCCAAGGAGCAGACCGCAAAGTGGGCCGAACTGCTGGAGCGGCTCAAGTGACGTATGTCTACCTGTCGGCCGAAGACGTCCTGGCCATCGCCGAACTCGCCGTCGATGACCAGGACGTCGTCATTCGTGACGCGGGTCTGCTGGAGTCGGCCGTGCACCGGCCCTCCGCCTCGATGTTCGGACAGGAGGCGTACAGCGACCTGTTCGACAAGGCGGCGGCGCTCCTCCAGTCACTCACGATCAACCACCCCTTCGTCGACGGGAACAAGCGCACGGCGTGGACGTCCTGCGTCGTCTTCCTGGCCATGAACGGTGCACAGCTCCAACCGGACATCGATGCCGCCGAACGTCTGGTGATCGCCGTGGCCACCGGCGACATGGATGAGGTCAAGGCCATCTCCGAGGTGCTGCGGGGGCTGGCCGAGCCGCCGGTGTGAGGTGGATCCCATCGCCGGGGGAGCGGGTGTCGTAGGCGCGTTGACCCGGTCCCGCCGCCGGTAGGGTGGCCCGGTTGTCATACGTAGCCGAGCCGGCCGAGCCGCTGTGGCAGGGCCGCTCGCCGCTACCCCACCGAGCCGCCCGACCACAGATCACAGACCGGAGACCGTGACTACCTCCCGCCCGTCGCCCACCGCCACCCTCAACGGAGGGCCCTCCGGGCCCGCGCCCATGACCGCTTCCTCGAACCACCACCTCTCACCCGCCTTCCCCGGCCGCGCCCCCTGGGGTACCGCCAGCAAGCTGCGTGCCTGGCAGCAAGGGGCGATGGAGAAGTACATCCAGGAGCAGCCGCGGGACTTCCTCGCGGTCGCGACGCCCGGCGCCGGGAAGACCACCTTCGCGCTGACGCTCGCGTCCTGGCTGCTGCACCACCACGTCGTGCAGCAGGTGACCGTCGTGGCGCCGACCGAGCACCTGAAGAAGCAGTGGGCGGAGGCGGCGGCGCGGATAGGGATCAAGCTGGACCCCGAGTACAGCGCGGGGCCGCTCGGCAGGGAGTACGACGGGGTCGCCGTCACCTACGCCGGTGTCGGCGTGCGCCCCATGCTGCACCGCAACCGCAGCGAACAGCGCAAGACCCTCGTCATCCTCGACGAGATCCACCACGCCGGCGACAGCAAGTCCTGGGGCGAGGCCTGCCTGGAGGCGTTCGAACCGGCCACCCGGCGGCTCGCCCTCACCGGTACGCCCTTCCGGTCCGACACCAACCCCATCCCGTTCGTGACGTACGAGGAGGGGCAGGACGGCATCCGGCGGTCCTCCGCCGACTACACCTACGGCTACGGCAACGCGCTCGCCGACAACGTCGTGCGGCCCGTCATCTTCCTCTCCTACAGCGGCAACATGCGCTGGCGCACCAAGGCCGGCGACGAGATCGCCGCGCGGCTCGGCGAGCCCATGACCAAGGACGCCATCAGCCAGGCCTGGCGCACCGCGCTCGATCCGCGCGGCGAGTGGATGCCGAGCGTGCTGCGCGCCGCCGACCAGCGGCTCACCGAGGTCAGGAAGGCCATCCCGGACGCGGGCGCCCTCGTCATCGCCTCCGACCAGGAGTCGGCGCGCGCCTACGCCAAGCTCATCCGGGAGATCACCGGCCACTCGGCGACCCTCGTCCTGTCCGACGACTCCGGCGCCTCGAACCGCATCGACGAGTTCAGCCACAACACCGACCGGTGGATGGTCGCCGTCCGCATGGTGTCCGAGGGCGTCGACGTGCCCCGGCTCGCGGTCGGGGTGTACGCCACCACCATCTCCACCCCTCTCTTCTTCGCGCAGGCCGTCGGGCGTTTCGTGCGGTCCCGGCGGCGCGGCGAGACCGCGTCCGTGTTCCTGCCGACCGTGCCCGACCTTCTCGGCTTCGCCAACGAGATGGAGCGCGAACGGGACCACGTCCTCGACAAGCCCAAGAAGGGCGGCGAGGAGGACCCGTACGCCGAGGAGGAGAAGCTCCTCGCCGAGGCGGAGCGGCAGCAGGACGAGGACACCGGCGAGCAGGACATGCTGCCGTTCGAGGCGCTGGAGTCCGACGCGGTCTTCGACCGGGTCATGTACAACGGCGCCGAGTTCGGTATGCAGGCCCACCCCGGAAGCGAGGAGGAGCAGGACTACCTCGGGATCCCGGGGCTCCTCGAACCCGACCAGGTGCAGCTGCTGCTCCAGAAGCGGCAGGCCCGGCAGATCGCCCACAGCCGCCGGAAGCCGGACGCGGAGGCCGACCTCGTCGAGCTCCCGGCCGACCGGCGGCCCGTCGTCACCCACAAGGAACTCCTCGAACTGCGCAAGCAGCTCAACAGCATGGTCGGCGCCTACTCCCACCAGAGCGGCAAGCCGCACGGCGTCATCCACACCGAGGTACGGCGGGTGTGCGGCGGACCGCCGAGCGCCGAGGCCACGGCGGGGCAGCTGCGGCAGCGCATCGCCAAGGTTCAGGAGTGGGCCACCCGCATGAAGTGACGGCGGCGCCTGGCGGGGCGTCGGTCGCACGGGCGGACGGCGGCTGATCGCACGGGCGGATGACAGCTGATCGCACGGCGCGTGGGGAGGCCCGCGCGCCGGGCGGCGCGCTGTGTGTGCCCTGTGAGCCGCGCCCTTACATTTCGCGACAAATCAAAGTAGTCCGTACCGCTCCTTGACCGGATTCTGGACGGAGTCTTCCGCTCAGCGAACCGGCTCGTCTACTGTCCCGCTACGCAAACGCCCCGTGGCAGCGCCGCCGCGGAGCGCAGCCGTGAAGCGACTCCGCCCGGAAGCCAACCGGGTCCAGCCGATCGGCGGCCTCTGTAGCGCGTCGCCGACGGGACCGGTGACGCATCCCTCGCGAAGGGGGCCGCCGCCCTCACCACGAAGGAGTGGGCGTCGTGACCGCGGAGACCTCTCAGACGCTGGATCGGGGACTGCGTGTCCTCAAACTTCTCGCCGACACCGACCACGGGCTGACCGTCACCGAGCTGTCCAACAAGCTCGGGGTCAACCGGACCGTTGTGTACCGTCTGCTCGCCACGCTGGAGCAGCACTCCCTCGTACGACGTGACCTGGGCGGACGTGCCCGGGTCGGGCTCGGTGTGCTCCGCCTTGGCCGCCAGGTGCATCCACTGGTACGGGAGGCCGCGCTGCCGGCACTGCGGTCCCTGGCCGAGGACATAGGTGCCACCGCGCACCTCACCCTCGTCGACGGCACCGAAGCGTTGGCCGTGGCTGTCGTCGAGCCGACGTGGACGGATTATCACGTCGCCTACCGGGCCGGATTCCGTCATGCGCTGGACCGGGGGGCCGCCGGACGCGCGATCCTGTCGGCCCGCCAGCAGCCGGGGGACTGGCCCGGGTACGCGCTCACCCACGGTGAGCTGGAGGCCGGGGCGAGCGGTGCCGCGGCGCCGCTGCTCGGCGTGAACGGTGTCGAGGGCAGCGTCGGCGTCGTCATGCTGGCCGACGCGGTGCCGGAGCGGGTGGGGCCGCGTGTGATGGACGCGGCCCGGGAGGTGGCCGACGCGCTCCGCTGACAGGGGCGGCGGGCCGAGCCCCGCCTGTCCTACGGCCGGCGCTCGCCCTGCGACGTCTCCGGGGTGGCCGGCGCCTCCAGCGCCTCCAGCCACTCCAGGACCAGCTTCGCGAAGGTCTCCGGCTGCTCCATGTTGGCGTAGTGGGCCGTGCCCTCGATGGATACGGCGCGACCGGGGCCGGCGACCGTGGTGGTGAGGCGTTCGGCCATGGCGATGAGGTCGGGGGCGTCGAGGGCGCCGTTGACCGCGAGGACCGGGACCGTGATGGCGGCGGCCCGCGCCCAGGTGTCCGTCACGGGCACGTGCCAGTCCGTCTCGCCGAGGCTGTGCTTGGAGACCGTGTCGCGGTTCATCTCCCGCACGCGGCGCACGAGCTCGGCGTCCACGTCGTCCGCGGTGCGGTAAGGGCCGACGACCGCCTCGGCGGCGACGTCGAGCCACGTCTCGATGTCCCCGGCCGTCAGCGCGCCGTAGTAGCGGGTGACCGAGTCCTTCGTCCACGGGTCCGTGAACTCGGGCTCGCTGGTGCCGACGTTGCTGACCACGAGGCCCCGTACGAGATCCGGGTGCTCCAGCGCGGTGTCGACCGCGATGCCCCCGCCCATCGACATGCCGATCAACACGGCCGGGCCGGTGTCGAGGTGCCGCAGCAGCGCGGCCAGGTCGTCGGTGAACCGGAACGGCTTGCTCGCGTTGGCCGAGGCGCCGTGCCCGCGCGCGTCCGGTGTGATCACTCGGTGGTGGGCCGAGAGCGGCGGAACGAGCTCGCGCCACATGCGGCGATCGGTGAAGCCGCCGTGCAGCAGGACCAGCGGGAGGCCCGTGCCGGTGTCGCCGTAGGCGAGCGGGCCGTCGCCGGATGCGAACGTGAACACCTGAGAGGCATCAGTCATGACAACTAAGGTGTCATCTTGCGAGAGGAATGGCAACCCAGGTGTCATCCTGGTCGGGTGACGCAGAACGACAGCGACAACGAGACCGGTCGAGCCGCCCACGACACCGACAAGGACCGGCCGCTCCCGCCCGAGGTCCTCGCCGGACGGCTGTACGAGGTGTTCGCCGTCCTCGGCCCCCTGTACCGCCGGGTCACCAAGGCCGTGGAGCTGAAGGCGCCGACCGTGGGGCTCTCCATCGGCGTACGCGCCGTACTGGAGCTGCTGCGGGCCAGGGGCCCGCTGACCGTGCCGCAGATGGGGCGGTCGCTGGCGGTGAGCCGACAGTTCGTGCAGCGGATGGTCAACGAGGCGGCGGACGGCGACCTCGTCGAGGCCGTCCCCAACCCGGCCCACCAGCGGTCGTCCCTGATCAGGCTGACGGACGCCGGGCGCACCGCCATCGACGACCTCATCGCCCGTGAGAGCCGGCTGATGGCGCGGGTCGGGGGCGACATCACCGGCGCGGACATCGACACCTGTGTGCATGTGCTCACCCAGATGCTCGCGGTCTTCGAGGACGCCGACGGGAAGTGAGTTCCGGCACCCTGACCGGGTCCGCGCCCACCGCCCCCTGGCCGGAACCGCGCGTCGCGTTAGATTGACTCCGTGCTCTCTCGCCTCTCCCGTCTTTCGCGTCCCGCCGCCGTAGCCGTCTGTGCCGTGCCCGTCGTGGGGCTGCTCGCGACGGTCGCGTTCGCACCGTTGCCTTTCACCATCGCGCAGCCCGGCATGACGGCGAACGTCCTCGGCGAGAACAAGGGCGAGCCGGTGATCACCATCTCCGGCGCGCAGACCCGGCGGACCACCGGCGAACTGCGTATGACGACCATCGTGGCGACGGGCCCCGACGCCGACGTCGACCTCGGTGACGTGCTCGACAACTGGTTCCGCACCGACCGGGCCGTCATGCCGCGCGACGCGGTCTACCCGAGCGGCGACTCCGTGCGGGAGATCGAGGAGCACAACGCGGCCGAGATGAAGGAGTCCCAGGACACCGCCACCGAGGCGGCCCTCGCGTACCTCGGTGAGGACGCCGACGACGTCAAGGTCACCCTGCGGCTCGCCGACGTCGGCGGCCCCAGCGCCGGTCTGCTGTTCTCCCTCGGCATCGTCGACAAGCTCGACGGCGACGGCAGCGGCGGCGACCTCACCGGCGGCCGGGTCATCGCCGGTACGGGGACCATCGACGGCTCCGGCAAGGTCGGTGCCGTCGGCGGGGTGCCCCTCAAGACCCAGGCCGCCCGCCGTGACGGCGCCACGGTCTTCCTGGTCCCCGAGGCCGAGTGCGCCGACGCGAAGGCCGAGCTGCCGAAGGGGCTCAGGCTCATCCCGGTGACCACGCTGAAGAACGCCGTCAGCTCCCTGGTGGCCCTGGAGACCGGCAAGGGGTCCGTCCCCAGCTGCTGACCCCGACCGGCCGCGGTTCAGGAGGCGATGCCGCGCACCCGGCCGTACGCGGCGCCGGCCCGACCGGGCTCATGGGCCCTCCTCCAGGCCCCGCGGCCGCAGCAGCACCTCCGCGAGCGAGGCCAGCCAGTCCACCAGCAGGGCCAGCGCCACCGTGAGGACCGAGCCGAGGACGAGGACGGGCATGCGCTGGTTGGTGATGCCGGTGGTGATCAGTACGCCGAGGCCGCCGCCCCCGCCGAAGGCGGCGAGGGTGGCCGTGCCGACGTTCAGGACGAGGGCCGTGCGGACGCCCGCGAGGATCAGCGGCACGGCCAGCGGGAGTTCGACGCGGGCGAGCACCTCCGCGGGTGACATGCCGATGCCCCGGGCGGCTTCGAGGAGCGTCGGGTCGTTCGCCCTGAGACCGGCCATCGTGTTCGACAGGACCGGCAGGACGGCGTAGGCGATCATGCCGATCAGGGCCGCCGTCCGTCCGATGCCGAGCCAGATCACCAGCAGCGCCAGCAGACCGATGGCGGGCGTGGCCTGCCCCGCGTTGGCGACGGCCCGGACGAAGGGTTGGGCCGCTCGGAACCTCCGCCGGGTCAGCAGGACGCCCAGCGGGAGGGCGATGACCAGCACGAAGAAGGTGGAGACGGCGGTCAACGCGATGTGCTGCCGCAGGGCCAGCCACGCCTGCCCGTCCGCCAGGGCGTTCGCGGAGATCGCGTCCAGCTCGGCGTGCCGGAACCAGAGCCAGGTGCTGAGGAGGACGACCACGAGAAGGCTCGGCAGCAGGGTGAGCTTCCGCCAGGTGATCCTGAGAGGGCGGGTCTCGTACGGGGGAGAGGCTTCTCCGGGCGACCCGTCCGGAGGCCCGGACGAGGGATCGGACGAGTGGGGCGACGCGGGCGCGACGGGGGTACCGGGGGCGGTTGACGTGGCATCCGCATCGGGAGCCGCGTCCGGCGGCGCGCTCATCCCGCACTCCCCACGGCGTCACCTTCCGGTTCCTCGGCGATGCCGGCCTCCGGGATTTCAGTGGCTCCACCCTCGGTTCGGGTCGCCTCCCGTTCCTCCTGGTGCTCCCGCGCGTGTCTGCGGTCGGCGGCCAGGAGTCCGCGCACGGTGTCGATCAGGCCCTCCAGGTGGACGGCGCCCGCGTACACGCCGTTCGGGCCGGTGACCGCGGCCCGGCCCGCGCTGTCAGTCAGTACCGCCTCCAGGGCCTCCCGGAGCGTGGCGTCCCTGGTCACCGTCCCGCCGACCGGGGTCCCGGCCTCCGTGAGCGGCCCCTCGATGTGCGCCAGGTCCTCCCGCCGCAGCCATCTGATGGGCAGACCGCGCCGGTCCAGCAGCAGCATCTCGTCGGCGCCGATCGCCCGCAGCCGGCCCCGGACCTGCTGGATCGGCTCCCCCTGATGCGCCGTCGGGCAGCCGATGACGCCCAAGTCCCTCAGGCGGGTGAGGTCGAGCCGCCTCAGGGCGGCGCCATTCCCGACGAACCCGGAGACGAAGTCGTCGGCGGGGTGGGCGAGGATCGCCTCCGGGGTGTCGAACTGGGCGATCCGCGACCGCTCCCCGAGGACCGCGATCCGGTCGCCGAGCTTGATCGCCTCGTCGACGTCATGCGTGACGAACACGATGGTCTTGCGCAGCTCGCGCTGGAGCCGGAGCAGCTCGTCCTGGAGGTGGCCCCGGGTGACCGGGTCCACCGCGCCGAACGGCTCGTCCATCAGCAGGACAGGTGGATCGGCGGCCAGCGCCCGCGCCACGCCCACCCGCTGCTGCTGGCCCCCGGAGAGCCGGCGCGGATACCGGTCGCGGAACTCGCCGGGGTCGAGCCCCACCAACTCCAGCATCTCCGTCACCCGCGCCTTGACCCGTCGCCCGGACCAGCCGGCCAGACGCGGCACGAGGGCGATGTTCTGGGCGACCGTCATGTGCGGGAAGAGGCCGGACGACTGGATGGCGTAGCCGATCTCGCGGCGCAGCTTGACCGGATCAAGTCGGGTGACGTCCTGACCGTTGATCCGGACGGATCCACTGGACGGCTCGATCAACCTGTTGATCATCTTGAGTGTCGTCGACTTGCCGCATCCCGAGGGCCCCACGAACACGACCGTCTCGCCGGCGTCGACGCGCAAGGTCACGCCGTCGACGGAGGGTCGAGGGTTGCCCGGATAGTGCTTGGTGAGGTCGACCAGCTCGATGGCGGCGCCGGTGTCAGCCACGGATCCCCCTCGGAATGGTCAGCCGCCCGAGCAGGACGTACCCGGCGTCGAACAGCAGCGCGAGGACGACGATGCCGAGCGTGCCCGCGAGCACCTGGTTGAGCGCGTTGGCGCTGCCCAGGGAGGCGATCCCGCGGAAGATCTCGTTGCCGAGGCCCGGCCCGGAGGCGTACGCGGCGATCGCGGCGATGCCCATCAGCATCTGGGTGGCGACCCGGACGCCGGTGAGGATCGGCGGCCAGGCGAGCGGCAGCTCCACCCGCAGCAGCCGCCGCGCCCGGGACATCCCGATGCCCTTCGCAGCGTCCACCAGGGCAGGATCGACCCCGCGCAACCCCACGATCGCGTTCCGCACGACCGGCAGCAGTCCGTACAACGTCAGCGCGATCACCGTGGGGGCCACCCCCAGTCCCACCACCGGGATCAGCAGGCCGATCATCGCGAGGGAGGGAACGGTGAGCACCGCCGAGGTCGTGGCGGTGGCGAGGCCGGCGGCCCACTCCCGCCGGTAGGTGACGACGCCGATCGCCACCCCGGCGACCGTCGCCACGACCACGCACTGCAGTACGGCACTGGCGTGCTGGTACGCGTCGAACAGCAGCCTCTCGCGGTAGCTGCCCACGTAGTCCCAGAAACCCACCGCACGTACCCCCAGTCGGCTACGTCGTCGTCTCCCGGTCCTCCGCCGCCTGCTCCACCAGCGGGATGATCCGCAGCGGAACGGGGTTCTCCATGACGATCGCCGTGGCGGCCCGGACGATGCCATCAAAACCTACGACCCGGTCGATCACCCGTTGGAGATCGGCGTTCGAACGGGCCACCAGCCGGCACAGCATGTCGCCGCTGCCGGTCGTCGTGTGCAGCTCCAGCACCTCCGGCACGGTCGCCAAGTGCGCCCGGACGTCCGCGCCTTGACCCTGCCGGATCTGCAGCGTCGCGAACGCCGTCACCGGGTAGCCGAGCGCCGCTGGATCCACCTGGGGGCCGAAGCCGCGGATGACTCCATTCGACTGAAGGCGATCCAGCCGCGCCTGCACCGTGCCCCGCGCGACCCCCAGCCGCCGCGACATCTCCAGCACCCCGATGCGCGGCTCGCGCGCCAGCAGCACGATCAGCCGCCCGTCCAGATGATCGATCGCCATGAGCCCTCCCGAGGTGAGCATCCTGTACAGAACCAGCCCGAGTATGGGGCCATGGCTGTGCAGATTGTCCAGCCATGACACGAACTATTGCGCACCTTGCGGGATCGGGGGGAGCCTGCGGCCATGGCAGCCACCTCTGCGCACACGCACCCCGTCCCTGACACCGCTCGGCAGGCCGACCCCTTCCCGGTCAAGGGAATGGACGCTGTCGTCTTCGCCGTGGGCAACGCCAAACAGGCCGCCCACTACTACTCCACCGCCTTCGGCATGCGGCTCGTCGCCTACTCCGGCCCCGAGACCGGCAACCGCGAGACGGCCAGCTACGTCCTGGAGAACGGCTCGGCCCGGTTCGTCCTGACCTCGGTCGTCAAGGCCACCACCACCTGGGGCCACTTCCTCGCCGAGCACGTCGCCGAACACGGCGACGGCGTCATCGACCTCGCCATCGAGGTTCCCGACGCCCGCCGCGCCTACGAGTACGCCATCGAGCACGGCGCCCGCTCCGTCGCCGAGCCCTACGAGGTGAAGGACGAGCACGGCACGGTCGTCCTCGCCGCGATCGCCACGTACGGCACGACCCGGCACACCCTCGTCGAGCGCACCGGTTACGACGGCCCGTACCTCCCCGGCTACGTCGCCGCCGACCCCATGGTCGAGCCGCCCGCCCAGCGCACGTTCCAGGCCATCGACCACTGCGTCGGCAACGTCGAACTCGGCCGCATGAACGAGTGGGTGGAGTTCTACAACCGGGTCATGGGCTTCACGAACATGAAGGAGTTCGTGGGCGACGACATCGCCACCGAGTACAGCGCGCTGATGTCGAAGGTGGTGGCGGACGGCACCCTCAAGGTCAAGTTCCCCATCAACGAGCCCGCCATCGCCAAGAAGAAGTCCCAGATCGACGAGTACCTGGAGTTCTACGGCGGCGCGGGCGTCCAGCACATCGCCCTCAACACGAACGACATCGTGCGGACCGTACGGACGATGCGGGCCGCCGGGGTGGAGTTCCTCAACACGCCCGACTCGTACTACGACACGCTCGGCGAGTGGGTCGGCGACACGCGGGTCCCCATCGAGACCCTGCGCGAGCTGAAGATCCTCGCGGACCGGGACGAGGACGGGTACCTGCTGCAGATCTTCACGAAGCCGGTGCAGGACCGGCCGACGGTGTTCTTCGAGATCATCGAGCGGCACGGGTCCATGGGCTTCGGGAAGGGCAACTTCAAGGCGCTGTTCGAGGCGATCGAGAGGGAGCAGGAGAAGAGGGGCAACCTGTAGGCCGGGCCGGGCGCCTAGTGGCTCGGGGGTGCGCGGTTCGTCGGCGGACGCGGGTTCGTCGTGGTTTCTCGCGCAGTTCCCCGCGCCCCTGAAAAGCGGCGGGGCTGCGCCCGTGCTTTTGCTGGAGGGCGGGCCGCAGGCCCGTCCCTCCAGGGGGCGCGGGGCGGTGACACATGCGGCTCCGCCGCGTGGGCGCGAACAACCCCCACCCGCACCCGCCGACGAACCCTAGAGATACGGATTGATCCGCCGCGCCTCCTCCTCGTGCCGCCGCGCCGACGCCGTCAAGCCCAGCGCCCGCTCGATCTCCGCCCGATGGTGCACGTACACCGCCGACCGCACCTCACCGCCCCGTGCCGGATCCGTCGCCCGTCTCGCGTACTCCAGTGCCTCCTCGTGCGACCCCGCCCGGTGCAACGCCCACCCCAGCGCGTCGGCGACCTTCAGCCCCGGCTGCCGGCGCCACTCCGCGCGCAGCACCCGCACCGCCTTCGCGGGATCGCCGTGGTCCGCCTCCAGCGCGCCGAGGACCAGCGCCTCGTTCACCCCGGCCGCGGCGGACCGCCGGACCAGCTCCCGCACCATCCCGTACTGCTTCGCCGCCGCCCCGACCCGCCCCAGCGACCCGTACAGCTCGCCCAGCTCCAGGGCCACCCGGGCCGACGGCCGCCGTGCGAGCGCCGCCCGGTACGCCCGTACCCCCTCGGCCGGCCTGCCCGTCGCCGCCAGCACCCGTCCGCGTCCCGCGAGCGCGTCCGCCGCGCCCGGGTCGGCCCGGGTCGCCGCCGTGAAGTAGCGGGACGCGTCGGCCGGCTCCCCCCGCTCCCAGGCCAGCTCCCCGGCCCGGACCCACAGCGCCGCCTCCTCGGCCGGCGTCCGCGCGGCCGCCGCCGCGTCGGCGAGCGCGGCGGCCGCGTCCTCGCGGCGGCCCTGGTCCCAGTAGACGCGGGCGGCCCACGCCTGCGCCGCCGGGCCTGAGTCGGCGTCGAGGAGCCGCTCCAGGGTGCCGCGCACGGCCCTGTAGCGGCCGAGCCCGTCGTACGCGTCGAGGAGCAGCGCGTACGACGTCCAGCGGCCCGGCGACGCCTCTACCGCCCGTTCGCCCCACCGCACCGCCACCGGGAAGTCGCGCCGGGTGTTCGCGAGCGCGGTCATGCCGTCGAGCGCGTCGGCGTTGCCTCGCGGGCGCAGCCGCAGCGAGGCGCGCAGGGCCTTCTCGGCCCTCGGAAGGTCCGAGACGCGGCCGGTGCGCCGCGCCCGCTCCACGTACGCCGCGCCCAGCACCGCCCACGCCGCGCTGTCCCGGGGCCGCGTCCGCACCCGCTTCTCACGGTCGGCGACGAGCACCGCCAGTTCGTCCGCCCCGACCGACACCCCGGCGGCCAGCACCCCGGCGCCCGCCCGGGCCCGCACCTCCGCCAGCACCGGCGCACGCCCCCCGGCCCCCGCCGCCGCACCCGGCGCACCGGGCGCACCCGGCGCGCCCGTGACCCGCGCGTCCCGCCCCGCCTTCCCGCCGCCCCCGTCCGGCGCGACCACCAGCAGCCCGCCCCCGAGCACGACACACCCCACGAGCGCCCCGGCCACCGCCCGCCCCCGCCACCAGGGCGCCCCGCCGCGCCACCACGTCACCCGGCCGGCCCTCCCGTCCCACCACCGTGCCGCCCAGCGGGCGTTGGCGTCCCGCCACCGCGTGGCCCGGGCCGCCGTGTCGTCCCGCCACCGCCCGGTAGCGCCCTTCTCACCGTTCCCCCGGCTCCCGTCCGCCCCCGGCGCCGCCGACTCCTCGTTCCTCACACCGCTCATGTCGATCACTGTGCGTCCTCGCGACGATCACATTCCGTACCCGGCGGCTCGCGGCGACGGCCTTCACACCGATGGCCGTGAGTGCGAACCTGTGATCATGAGCCGTATCGAAGCCCCGCGCGACGAAGCGACCGGCAACCTCGTCGACCTACTGCTCAGCGGCCTGCCGCCGGAGGCCGTGCTCACCGACCCGGACGTCACGGCGTCGTACGCGAACGACATGGCGAGCTTCTGCGAGGCCGGCGCCCCGGCGGTCGTGGTGCTGCCGCGGACGGTCGAACAGGTGCAGCACGTGATGCGTACCGCCACCGAACTGCGCGTCCCGGTGGTCCCGCAGGGCGCCCGTACGGGACTGTCGGGCGGGGCCAACGCCTCGGAGGGCTGCGTCGTGCTGTCCCTCGTCAAGATGGACCGGATCCTCGAGGTCAACCCCGTGGACCGGATCGCGGTCGTCGAGCCGGGCGTCGTCAACGCCGCCCTCTCCCGCGCGGTCGGCGAACACGGACTCGCCTACCCGCCGGACCCCTCCAGCTGGGAGATGTGCACCATCGGCGGCAACATCGGCACGGCCTCCGGCGGCCTGTGCTGCGTGAAGTACGGGGTGACCGCCGAGTACGTCCTCGGCCTGGACGTCGTGCTGGCCGACGGCCGGCTGATGTCGACGGGCAGGCGCACCGCGAAGGGCGTCGCCGGGTACGACCTCACACGGCTGTTCGTCGGCTCGGAGGGCTCGCTCGGCATCGTCGTCCGCGCGGTCCTCGCCCTCAAGCCGCAGCCGCCCCAGCAGCTGGTGCTGGCGGCGGAGTTCGCGTCGGCGGCCGCCGCGTGCGACGCGGTGTGCCGGATCATGGCCGGCGGGCACGTCCCCTCGCTGCTCGAACTGATGGACCGTACGACGGTGAAGGCCGTCAACGACCTCGGCAACATGGGCCTGCCGGAGACCACCGAGGCGCTGCTGCTCGCCGCCTTCGACACCCCCGACCCCACGGCCGACCTCGCGGCGGTGGCGGAGCTGTGCGAGGCCGCGGGCGCCACCCAGGTCGTCCCCGCGGACGACGCGGCCGAATCCGAACTGCTGCTCCAGGCGCGGCGGATGTCGCTGACCGCGCTGGAGGCGGTCAAGGGCACGACGATGATCGACGACGTGTGCGTGCCCCGCTCCCGGCTCGGCGACATGCTCGACGGCGTGGAGCGCATCGCCGAGAAGTACGACCTGACCATCGGGGTCTGCGCGCACGCCGGCGACGGCAACACGCACCCCACCGTCTGCTTCGACGCGACAGACCCCGACGAGTCACGGCGCGCCCGCGAGTCCTTCGACGAGATCATGGCCCTCGGCCTGGAGCTCGGCGGCACCATCACCGGCGAGCACGGCGTGGGCATCCTGAAGAAGGAGTGGCTGGCGCGGGAGATCGGCCCGGTGGGCATGGAGATGCAACTGGCGGTGAAGGCCGTCTTCGACCCGCTGGGCATCCTCAACCCGGGCAAGCTGTTCTGAGACAGCCGCCTCACTGGGCGAGCAGTTCGGCCAGCCCGTCGTCGATCCGCAGCATCTCGAACTCCGAGCCCGGCGGCACGATCCGCAGGGTGCGCTCCAGCCAGGCCGACACGGCGGAGGCCGGCGCCTCCAGGAGCGCCTCCCCGCCCGGCGAGCTGAGCGCCATCAGCACCACACCGCGGCCCGACACCTTCGCCGGCCACACTCTGACGTCCCCGCCACCGCACGGCCGGAACACCCCCTCCACCAGCAGCTCCCGCGCGAACGTCCAGTGCACGGGCCGGTCGGAGTTGATGTGGAAGGTGATGTGGACGGCGTACGGGTCGTCGCTGCGGTAGCCCAGCTTGGCCGGTACGGGGACGCCCTGCTCGGGCGACAGGACGAGCCGCAGCTCCAGCTCGCGTTCCACGACGGTGTGCCTCATGGTGGTCATTCCTCTCCGGTGCGGGGCCCGGATGCGGGCCCGTACGAGTGAGAGGGGAGCGGGACCTTCTTCATTACGCGGGTCCGCGGAACTTTTCCCGACGGGCGTGCGCACGCCCTTCGGCGCGGGTCCGGCCCGTAGCAGATCCCGTGCCCGAAAGGGTCGGGTCCGGCGGCAGCGGTCATGGGACTTGCGCCCGTCTGGTAGATGTGGATGCCCCCTCTTCCACCCCCGAGCAGATACGGGACGACGGACATGAGCGCCCCAACCCCGGCCCCCGGCGACGACAGGCCCCGCGAAGGGTATTACCCGGACCCCTCCATTCCTGGATATGTCCGGTACTGGAACGGCGCCGCCTGGGTGCCGGGTACGAGCCGTCCGGCGCCCACCGACGGCGAACCGCTCGCCCCGCCCCCCGGTTCCCCGGCCGTGGAGGAGACGGGCCCGCACTTCTTCGACGAGGACCCCGAGCCGGGCGGGCCCGCCGGCCGTCCCGCCGCCGACTCCCTGCACGGCAACCGCCCCGAACCCGCCTCCGCGTGGGGCGCCGACCGCTCCCGGCAGACCGGGTTCGGCGGCGACAAGGACCGCCGGGTCTCCTGGGGTTCACCCCCGCCGACCGGCCAGGGCCCCGACCCGCGGGTCTCGCTCGCGGCGGAGGCCGCCGGCCCGGCCGCCGAGTCGGGCCGCACGGCGAGCACGGACGGCACGGCGACCATCCCACCGGCGGACGACGACACCGGCGCGCCCGAGGGCACGGTGGTCTTCCACCGCCCCCACACCGGCGCGGGCGGTGGCGCGGAGGCGTCGCGGGCCGACGGCACCATGGCGTTCCGTACGAACTCCCCGGCAGCGGGACCGCAGGGCGCGGGTCCACAGGGCGCGGGCCCGGCCCCGGGTGTCTTCGGCGCGCCGCTGACCAGCGCGCAGGCCGCCGCCCAGCAGGCGTTGGGGCTCGCCCCGCAGGCGTCGTCCGCGACGGCACCGGCCGCACCGCCGCCCCCCGACCCGACCGCCGTGCCCTCCGGACCGCAGCAGGGCCCGCAGGCCGCCCCCACCCCGCAGCCGCCCGCCGCGTCCCCGGCGGTCGCCGCCCCCGCCGCCCCCGCCGGCCCCTTCACCCCGACCGCCCCGCCCCCGCGGCAGCCGGAACAACCGGCGGTCGGCGGGTCCTTCGCGCAGACGCCGCAGGCCCCGCCGACCGGGCAGCCCGTCCCCGGCCTGCCCCAGCAGCCCACCGCTGTCCGGCAGTCGGCCGACACGCCCATGGCCGTCGGGTCCGGCGGCGGTCAGCCCTCCTGGGCCCAGCAGGTGCACCGGCTGGCCGGTGGGGACGGCGAGCAGCCGGTCGCCCCCTGGAAGCCGGTGGTGGAGGACCCGTTCCAGGCGGCCGCCCGACGACAGGCGGAGGCCCGCCCCGCCGGGCTCGGCCGGCGGCTGGTGGCCCGCCTCGTGGACAGCGCGATCGTCGGTTCCGTCACCGCCGTGGCCGCCGTCCCGTTCGGCACCAAGGCGCTCGACCACATCGACGGGAAGATCGACGCGGCCAGGCTCTCCGGCGAGAAGGTCACCGTCTGGCTGCTCGACGGCACGACCTCGGTGTACCTGGGCATCATCCTGGGCGTCCTGTTCGTGGTGAGCGCCCTCTACGAGGTGCTGCCCACCGCCAAGTGGGGCCGCACCCTCGGCAAGAAGCTGCTCCGCCTGGAGGTCCGGGACATCGAGGGCCATGAGCCCCCGTCGTTCGGCGGGTCCCTGCGCCGCTGGCTCGCCCACACCGTCCCCGGTCTGCTCGGCATCGGTGTCGTCGGCGTCCTGTGGTGTGTGATCGACAAGCCGTGGCGCCAGTGCTGGCACGACAAGGCGGCCCACACCTTCGTCGCCGGCGAGTAGCCGTACCGCGTACTCCGTACGGCCCCGTGCCGGATGCGGAGCCGAGGGGTTCGCGGTCGACTCGGGCCATGAGCAGTGAACCGCCGCCCTTCGGCTCCGGTCGGTCCCCGGACGACGACCCGTTCAGGAAGCAGCCTCCGCCGGACCAGGGCGGCGGTCCCCCGCACGGCACTCCGCCCGGAGAGCCGCCGTACGGCAGCCAGCCGCCCCCGTTCGGCAACGAGCCGCCGCCCTACGGCGGTGGCGGACCCTACGGCGGCGACCCCTACGGCGGCGGTGCCTTCCCCAACGACCCGCTCCTGGGGATGCCGCCGCTCGCCGACAGCGGCAAGCGGGTGCTCGCCCGGCTCATGGACATGATCCTCGTGGGCATCGTCGTGGGGCTGCTGGCCTGGGCGTTCAGGATCAGCCAGTACACCGTCGACACCGACGACATCGAGTTCAGCAGGTCCGTGGGGCAGGAAGTGCTCGCCGCGGTCCTCTACATCGCGTACGACACGTTCTTCACGGTCAGGAACGGCCAGACCCTCGGCAAGCGGGTGATGAAGCTGCGGGTGGCGAACCTCAGCGACGGCAACACGCCCTCGACGCAGACCTCGCTGCTGCGCGCGGCGGTGCTGTGGATCCCCTTCGCCTTCTGCTGCGCCTGCGTCTGGACGGCGATCGCGGGCGGCTGGAGCTTCTTCGACAAGCCGTTCAAGCAGGGCCTGCACGACAAGGCGGCCAAGACGGTGGTGGTCAGCACGGAGTGAGCGGACTCACACGCGGAACGGCGGGTCCGTGGAACACGGGCCCGCCGTCATGTTTCTGCGCGGCGTCCCGATGAGGCGCCGAAAGACGTTCAGGAAGCCGTCGGCTCGTGCACCGGTTCCCGCTTCCGGACCGGCTCGGGCGCCGCGCCCGCCGGAACGGTCGCCGGGGCCTTGACCCGGTTCCCGGCGGTGACGGTGGAGGCCCTCGCCGCGGCCGGCTTGGGCAGCGGCACGGTCAGGGAGACGAGCAGGCCCAGGGCGAGGGCGGAGAGGGCGATCACCGCGATCCCCACGCCGGAACTCGTCTGTGACAGCAGCAGCATGGCGAGGGTGGAAAGGATCACGGTGCAGGAGCCGTAGGCGAGCTGTGCGGTCGTCGGACGAGGCATGGCAATCGTGTCCTCGGGTGGGGGTCTCCCCGTGCCTCTCGCGCTGAGGGGAGGTTGCGGATACGAATCAAAGGTGAAGCAGTGCTGTCGGCTTGGCTTCCGCCGACGTCCGGCGCTCCGCCAATCGACTCTATTCGCCAGGGTGCCCGAGGGGAACGACGGGTAAGCGTGACCTGACCCACGGGCATGGGGGCACAGGGGGCGCACCGAGTCATGGAGTCCAGGAAGTGGACGCATATGCGCGCCGGTTGGCGGCGGTACATAACGTCCGCATAACGAACAAGCGCTTCCCCTGGACGCCGTTAGCGCCTTGACCTGTGCAAGTCAAGATCTGTTTTTTCTCTCGAAACTCCAGTCGAATGTCGTCACTTGACTACACGCGTATACCGCGCGCGGACTTCCTCCACGACCAGGACATCCCCTCCGCGCGGACGGGCGCGGGGGAGGACCTCAAGTGACCACTAGACCCTGGACGTTCAGGGCGGCGGCGATCAGCGTCGCCATGGCGACGGCCGCGGCCACCTTCTCGACCTACGCGATGGCGCAGGACGGGAACGGCAAGTCGGCGGCCGCCGCGAACCGCCACGACCCGGCGGACCACGCCGGGCACGGCGAGCACGACCATGACCTCGAAGGCCCCATGAGCAAGACTCAGGAGGCCCAGCGCGAGGAAGCTCTCAAGCAGGTCATATCCGGCGACGCCACGGTCAAGAACCGTGGCGGTTCGAAGGTCGTGAAGCTCAAGAGCAAGAAGGGCCAGAGCAAGTACGTCGAGCTCGGCCGCGAGAAGACCGACAAGATCTTCACCATCCTCGTCGAGTTCGGCGACCAGATCGACAGCCGGTACGGCGGCACGCCCGGCCCGCTGCACAACAAGATCGCCAAGCCGAACCGCAAGAAGGACAACTCCACGGCTTGGAAGGCGGACTACAACCGCAAGCACTTCCAGGACATGTACTTCGGCACCGGCAAGAAGACCGAGTCGATGAAGAAGTACTACGAGAAGCAGTCCTCGGGCCGCTACTCGGTCGAGGGTACGGTCTCGGACTGGGTCAAGGTGCCCTACAACGAGGCCCGCTACGGCAACAACAAGTGCGGCCAGTCGAACTGCACCAGCGTGTGGAACGTCGTCAGCGACGGTCTGACCTCCTGGGTCGCCCAGCAGAAGGCGGCAGGGCGCACCGACGCGCAGATCAAGGCCGAGGTCGCCAAGTACGACCAGTGGGACCGTTACGACTTCGACGCCGACGGCAACTTCAACGAGCCCGACGGCTACATCGACCACTTCCAGATCGTGCACGCCGGTGAGGACGAGTCCGCCGGCGGCGGCGCGCAGGGCACGGACGCCATCTGGGCCCACCGCTGGTACGCGTTCGGCACCGACGCCGGCGTGAGCGGCCCCGAGGGCAACAAGCTCGGCGGCGCCAGGATCGGTGACACGGGCATCTGGGTCGGCGACTACACCATCCAGCCGGAGAACGGCGGCCTCGGTGTCTTCGCCCACGAGTACGGCCACGACCTCGGTCTGCCGGACCACTACGACACCACCGGCAACGGCGACAACTCCACGGGCTTCTGGACCCTGATGTCGTCCGGTTCCTGGCTCGGCACCGGCAAGAACGAGATCGGTGACCTGCCCGGCGACATGACCGCCTGGGACAAGCTGCAGCTGGGCTGGCTCAACTTCGACACCGCCAAGGCCGGCAAGCAGTCCACGCACAAGCTGGGCCTCGCCGCGTACAACACGTGGGACAAGCAGGCCCTCGTGGTCGAGCTGCCCAAGAAGAAGGTCACCACCGAGATCGTCGAGCCCGCCGAGGGCGCAGGCCAGTGGTGGAGCGGCAGCGGTGACAACCTCTCCAACACGCTGACCCGTTCCGTGGACCTCACGGGCAAGTCGTCGGCCGCGCTCACCCTCGACGGCTGGTACGACATCGAGGCCGAGTACGACTACCTCTACACCGAGGTGTCGACGGACGGCGGCGCCAACTGGACCGCGATCGACGGCACGGTGGACGGCGCGGCGATCCCGAAGGACGCCAGCGGCAAGTCGGCCCTGACCGGTTCCTCCGGCACGTACAAGAAGCTGTCGTACTCGCTGGACGCCTACGCGGGCAAGAAGTTCGACCTGCGCTTCCGCTACCAGACGGACGGCGGCGTGGCCCCCAAGGGCTTCGCGGCCGACCGCATCTCCGTGGTCGCCGACGGCGGCGCCCTGTTCACCGACAACGCGGAGAGCACGGACGCGGCCTGGACGACGAAGGGCTTCTCCCGCATCGGCGCGTCCATCACGGACGACTACGACCAGTACTACATCGCGGAGAACCGCCAGTACGTCTCGTACGACAAGACCCTCAAGGTCGGCCCGTACAACTTCGGCTTCTCGACCACGCGTCCGGACTGGGTGGAGCACTACCCGTACCAGAACGGTCTGCTGATCTGGAAGTGGGACACCTCGCAGGCGGACAACAACACCAGCACCCACCCGGGTGTCGGCCTGGTCCTCCCGATCGACTCCCACCCGAAGGCGCTCAAGTGGGCCGACGGCACGGTGATGCGCAACCGCATCCAGTCCTACGACTCGCCGTTCAGCCTGTACCGCACCGACGGCCTGTCGCTGCACAAGGCCGACGTGCTCACCAAGATCCCGTCGTCGAAGGGTGTGTCGACGTTCAACGACCACACCAACACCTACTACGACGAGACCAACCCGACGGGCGGTGTCAAGATCACTGACACCAACACCAAGATCAAGATCGTCAAGGAGGCCAAGGACGGCTCCACGATCTCGCTCCTGGTCGGCCCCGCGGTGAAGTAACCAGCATTTCCGCAGGTCAGACCATGTCCGGCCGCGACCCCCTTGGCGGGTCGCGGCCGGACGTGTTTAGGTGCGTGCTGTGGCCTTCTTATTGACACTGACGCGCACGGGGGTGTGACCTGCATGGCCGCAGGAGGTTTCTGCAAACTGCCGGACGGCAATGTCGTCGTCGCGCTGAACCTGCCGGCACCGGCGCCCCGGGACCCCGTCCCGGCCGGTCCGACCGCCCGGGTCGAGGCGCCCGCACGACCCCTGCCGGCCCCCGTCGGGGGGCTCCCCGGGGTGTCCCCGGCGGGCGACGGCTCGGTCCGGGTGCTGGTGCTGGCCGCGAACCGGGCCCGCGCCCTCACCCGGCTGCGCAACCTGGGGCTGCGCGCGATCTACCTCCGCGGCAACGCGGCGCCTCCGACGCCGGACGAGATCACGGCGGTGCTGCACCACCCCGACGGGCTCATATGGCGCACGTCGGCGGTCTGCCCCACGTCCACGACCCCGGAACTCTGGCACCCCATCCGAGCCCTCCTGAGGAGGCCCCGGGCCCACGTCTGAGGGCGCATGGCGTCTGCTGGGCGTCTGCGCGGAGCGGTGTCGCCGGGCGCGGCCGCTCGCCGGGGGACACGCCGGGTGACGTCCCGGGTCGGAGCCTGGTGACGTCTCAGGACGGTGGCGCGCCGGGTGGCGGGTGCCGGGAGCGGGGCGCGCCGACTGTGCCGAGGCCCGTGGGTGCGCCGGGTGGCGGCTGCCGGGAGCGGGTCGGCGCTGGGGCGTGCGCGGCTCAGACCACCGGCTTGCCCGTGAGTTCCACTCCGGCCTCGCGCAGCTCCTCCAGGGCCCGCTCCGTCGTCTCCTCGGCGACGCCCGCTGTCAGGTCCAGCAGGACCTGGGTGCGGAAGCCCTCTCTCGCGGCGTCCAGGGCGGTGGCACGCACGCAGTGGTCGGTGGCGATGCCGACGACGTCGACCTCGTCGATGTCGCGGGCGCGCAGCCAGTCCGCCAGGGAGACGCCGTTCTCGTCGGCGCCCTCGAAACCGCTGTACGCGGCGGCGTACGCGCCCTTGTCGAAGACGGCGTCGACCGCGCCGGAGGCGATCGCGGGGGCGAAGTTCGGGTGGAAGCCGACGCCCTCGGTGCCGGCGACGCAGTGCGCCGGCCAGGAGTGGACGTAGTCCGGGTTGTCGGCGAAGTGGCCGCCGGGGGCGATGTGGTGGTCGCGGGTGGCCACCACATGCCGGTAGCCGGGGCCGGCCGCCTGGCCGATCAGCTCGGTGATGGCGGCGGCCACATCGGCACCGCCGGCCACCGCGAGGCTGCCCCCCTCGCAGAAGTCGTTCTGCACGTCAACGACGATCAAGGCGCGGCGCATGGTGTCGGTGTCCTTCGACTCTTCGACTCTGGGTCGGTGTGGAGTGGGTTCTGACGCGGGGAGCGTGCGGGCCCGGCCGGTCTGCGGGACTACGAACTTCCGAGCCTAGAGACTTCTGGAGGTGTTCGGGAGGGGGCGTCCGGCGCTCGTCCGAGGCGTGGACCGGGGCACGGGCCGAGCACGCGGGCGCTGACCGGCTCACACCAGGGCACATCGGGCGCCCCCGCACCCGTCCGCTCCCTCTGTGCGCCCGCCGCCCCCGGCTCCCCGCTTGCCGCACACCGGTCCGCTCCCCGCGTGCGCCCGCGCCTGCTCGTTCTCGCGTGGACCGGCACGCACTCCCGGCGTACGCCTCTCAGACGTACTCCGTGGGGAGGACCGGCTCCCCGCGCGACAGCTGGGTCGCGGACAGCGGCAACCTCGCGCGGGCGGCCGCGTGGCGGTCCCGTACGACGTCCAGGGGCTCGCGGGCGAGGACCCGGCCGTCCTTGACCAGCGGGACCAGGAGCTGGTGCTCCTCCAGCTCCGCCGGGACGGGCCCGGTGCCGATGACCTCGGCCTCGGCGACCCCGTGCTCGTCCAGGCGCCGGGCCGCCCACTTGCGGCCCCCGACGGACGTCTTGCCGCCGGTGGACTTCTTCGCCACCGGCACCAGCGGGGCCGTGGGGTCGGCGGACTCCGCCCGCGCCACCAGCTTGTAGACCATGGAGGCGGTCGGGTGCCCGGAGCCGGTCACCAGCTGGGTGCCCACCCCGTACGCGTCCACGGGCGCCGCCGCCAGCGAGGCGATCGCGTACTCGTCGAGGTCGGAGGTCACGATGATGCGGGTGCCGGTCGCCCCCAGCTCGTCCAGCTGCTGCCGCACCCGGTGCGCCACCAGCAGCAGGTCACCGGAGTCGATGCGGACCGCGCCCAGCTCCGGGCCGGCGACGTCCACGGCCGTCCGTACGGCCTCGGTGACGTCGTAGGTGTCGACGAGCAGCGTGGTGTCGCGGCCGAGGGAGTCCACCTGGGCCTGGAAGGCGTCCCGCTCGCGGTCGTGCAGCAGGGTGAAGGCGTGGGCGGAGGTGCCCACGGTCGGGATGCCGTAGCGGAAGCCCGCGGCCAGGTCGGAGGTGGAGGTGAAGCCGCCGACGTACGCGGCGCGAGAGGCGGCCACCGCGGCCAGCTCGTGCGTGCGCCGGGCGCCCATCTCGATCAGCGGGCGTTCCCCGGCGGCGCTGGACATCCGGGAGGCGGCGGCCGCGATCGCCGAGTCGTGGTTGAGGATGGACAGGATCACGGTCTCCAGGAGCACGCACTCCGCGAAGGTGCCCTCGACCCGCATGATCGGCGAGCCGGGGAAGTACACCTCGCCCTCCGGGTAGCCCCAGACGTCGCCGCTGAAGCGGTAGCCCGCCAGCCAGTCGAGGGTCTCCGCGTTGACGACGGAGCGCTCGCGCAGGAAGCCGAGGACACCGGGGTCGAAGCGGAAGTTCTCCACCGCGTCCAGCACCCGGCCCGTTCCGGCCACGACGCCGTACCGCCGCCCCTCGGGCAGCCGCCGCGTGAAGACCTCGAACACCGACCGCCGCTCGGCCGTACCCGCCTTCAGGGCGGCCTGGAGCATCGTGAGTTCGTAGTGGTCCGTGAAGAGCGCGGTCGAGGGGACATCCACCGGCAAACCAAGGTCCGCTGTGTTCATGGCAGGGATCGTACCCCCATCTCGTCAATCTGACGATTTCTGGGTCCGTTTTCTGACGGACCCTCCGTCGCACGGGTCCCCGTTTGTGCGGGGACCCCCCTGTGGTGGCAGCATGGGCCGTGTGACGGCAGCCGCACCCATGGAGATCGAGAAGACCGAATCGGCGGAGGAGGTCTTCGCCGTACCCGAGCCCGACGTGCCGTGGGTGACGATCGTCCACAACGACCCGGTGAACCTCATGAGCTACGTGACCTATGTCTTCCAGGCCTATTTCGGGTACTCGAAGGACAAGGCCACCAAACTCATGCTCGACGTCCACCACAAGGGTCGCGCGGTCGTCTCCAGCGGAACACGCGAGGAGATGGAGCGCGACGTCCAGGCCATGCACGGCTACGGTCTGTGGGCCACGCTCCAGCAGGACCGGAAGTAGCCACGGGCGGCAGCCGCGGGCCGGACGACCCGGCCTGACACGACACGACCGGAGTGAACGACCTACCCGATGCCAGGAACCTTCGAACCGCTTCCCGGCGGCGGCGCGGCCGTCGCGCTCGACGAGGTCGAGATCTCCATCATCCGTTCGCTCGCGGTCCAGCTGCTGGAGCTGATCGGTCCGGGCCCCGCCGAGGACGCCCCCGACGACCCGCTCGCCGAGCTGTTCGCCGAGGGTCCGAGCGAGCCCCCCAAGGACCCCGTGCTCAGGCGTCTCTTCCCCGACGCCTACAGCGACCCCGAGGGCACCCCGACCGCCGAGGAGGCCGAGGAGCAGCGGGCGTACTCCTCCGAGTTCCGGCGCTTCACCGAGAACGACCTGCGGGCCGGCAAGCGGGACAACGCCCTCGCGGTGATCCACTCCCTCGACGGGCTGTCGGCGGCGGGTGAGGGCGGGGCCGTGCTCAAGCTGTCCGCGGACGAGTCCCGCCGGTGGCTCGGCTGCCTCAACGACCTGCGCCTCGCCATCGGGTCCCGGCTCGACGTCGTCGACGAGGAGGACACCGACCTCCTCTACCGGCTGCCCGACGAGGACCCGCGCAAGCCGATGGTGATGGCGTACCTGTGGCTGGGCGGGCTCCAGGAGACGCTGATCACCACGCTGATGCCCTGAGCGCCCGGCCGCCGGGTGTGCCGGTGGCGCCGGTGGCGGAACTCACGGTTCCCTCCGGAGCCCTTCCGGGTTGGCTTCGCGTTCGCTCAGAGGACACTCAAATCCGGATAACGATCGTGTCACCACAGCGGTGAGGGATGCCCTCAGGGGGGTTCTTTGTCCGCTTCTTCCTGTGTTGTGTGCCACAAAACGCCTCGCCGATCAAGATTGCGGCCGTGATAAATCTTCACGACCGCCCGGGGGACACCACCCTTGTCCACCGGGTGCGCCACCAGCCGACGACCGTCGGCCAGGCACGAGCGAACCAGCTCAGCTCCATCACATCCGGGGGGATCGGAACCCGATCCGGGGTCGACGAACGACTCGGATCGGCCCAGCGTGGAGAAAGGCGCACAACACATGACCTCCGCTCAGGTCGACAACAACGGCAAGGACGCCGTGCGCGGCGAGGCCTCCGAAGAGGGGTACGAGCGCGGGCTCGGCAGCCGCCAGGTCCAGATGATCGCGATCGGCGGCGCCATCGGCGTCGGGCTCTTCCTCAACGCCGGTGCGAACATCGCCAAGGCCGGACCGAGCCTCATCCTGATGTACGCCGTCGCCGGCGTCATCATCTTCTTCATCATGCGGGCGCTCGGCGAGCTGCTCCTGTACCGCCCGGTCTCGGGCTCCTTCGCGGAGTACTCCCGCGAGTTCCTCGGCCCGTTCTTCGGCTACTTCACCGGCTGGACGTACTGGCTGCTGTGGGTCGTCACCGGAATGGCGGAACTGACCGCCGCCGCGATCTACATCAACTACTGGTTCCCGCAGGTCCCGCAGTGGGTCTCGGCGCTGGTCTTCCTGGTCGTCCTGTTCGTGGCCAACCTGATCTCGGTGAAGCTGTTCGGCGAGATCGAGTTCTGGTTCTCGATGATCAAGGTCACTGCGATCATCGGCATGATCGTGATCGGCCTCGGTGTCCTCACCTTCGGCTTCAGCGCCGCCGGCGACACCGCCGCCGTCTCCAACCTGTGGGCCTTCGACGGCTTCTTCCCCAAGGGCATCGGCTCCTCCCTGATGACCCTCCAGGGCGTGATGTTCGCCTACCTCGCCGTCGAGCTGGTCGGCGTCACCGCCGGTGAGTCCGAGAACCCGGAGAAGACCCTCCCCAAGGCGATCAACACCCTGCCCTGGCGCATCGCGCTGTTCTACGTCGGCGCCCTCACCGTCATCCTCTGCGTGGTGAAGTGGACCGAGTTCGCGCCGGGCGTGAGCCCCTTCGTGAAGGCCTTCGCGGTGATCGGCATCCCCGCCGGCGCCGGCATCGTCAACTTCGTCGTGCTGACGGCGGCCCTGTCCTCCTGCAACTCCGGCATGTACTCCACGGGCCGCATGCTGCGCACCCTGGCCGACAGCGGTGAGGCACCCAAGGCCTTCAACAAGCTGTCCGTCACCAAGACGCCCGCGCTCGCCATCGGGGTCTCCGTGCTCTTCATGGGCATCGGCGTGGTCCTCAACTACGTCGTCCCCGACAAGGCCTTCGAGTACGTCGTCTCCGTCGCCACCGGCGCCGGCATCTGGACCTGGCTGATGATCCTGGTCAGCCACGTCCGCTACCGCCGCGCGGTCGACGCGGGCCGCCTGCCCGCCTCCTCCTTCCCCGCCCCGGGCGGCGCGACGGGCAGCTGGATCGCCATCGTCTTCCTCCTCTTCGTCACCGGCCTCATCGCCTACGACCACGAGGCCCGCGTCAGCCTCTACGTCATGGCCGGCTGGGCCGCCGCCCTCGGCGTCGGCTGGCTGGTGCTGAAGTCCCGCAACCCCGAGGTCACCGGCCGCCGCGACCCGGACCTGGAGAAGGTCGGCTGACCGCTCCGCCCAGGGAGGCCCACCGGCCTCCTGCCCGGCATGTGGGCCGCCGCGTACCAGCCTTCGGTACGCGGCGGCCCTCTGCTTATCCTGACGAGCATGCTGACCATCACCCAGGCCCTCGTCGACCAGATCGTCGCCCACGCGCGCAAGGACCACCCGGACGAGGCGTGCGGCGTCGTCGCGGGCCCGGCCGGCTCGGACCGCCCCGAGCGCTTCATCCCGATGCTGAACGCGGCCATGTCGCCCACGTTCTACGAGTTCGACTCGGGCGACCTGCTGAAGCTCTACCGCGAGATGGACGACCGCGACGAGGAGCCGGTGGTCATCTACCACTCCCACACGGCCACCGAGGCCTACCCCTCCCGCACCGACATCTCCTACGCGAACGAGCCGGGTGCCCACTACGTCCTCGTCTCCACCGCGGACACCGACGGGCTCGGCGACTTCCAGTTCCGCTCGTACCGCATCGTCGAGGGCGAGGTGACGGAGGAGGAGGTCCAGATCGTGGAGGCGTACTGAAAGCCTTCGACGTATGGCCGCGCTCCGCGCCGGCGCCCGCCCCCCGCCGGTCCGGCTGAGCTGTGCGGTCTCACCCAGCGGCCCGAATCCGTCCGGCATGTGGGATCACATTCCGGGACCCGGACCGGGAATCGATACGATGAGTCCATGGTTCTTGACGACGTGAGCGAGAAGACGCCGGGCGCACTGCTCGTGGCGCGGCTGCACGTCGACCTGTGCAGGCTTGCCAGCGCCATCTGTTGACGCCGACCCCTGCCGCCGTACGGCCGTGAGCCGCGGCGCCCTCACCCGTGTGACCCCGCACTCCGCGCCGCCGCGCGCCCACTCGACCTGACTACTCCCGACAGGAGCCGCACACCATGGCCATCGAGGTCCGCATCCCCACCATCCTCCGCCAGTACACCGACGGTCAGAAGGCGGTGGAGGGAGCCGGCACCACCCTCGCCGACCTGTTCGCCGACCTCGAGACCCGGCACACCGGCATCCAGGCCCGCATCGTGGACGGCGGCGAACTGCGCCGCTTCGTCAACGTCTACCTCAACGACGAGGACGTGCGCTTCCTGGAGGGCATCAACACCAAGCTGTCCGACGGCGACAACGTGACGATCCTGCCGGCCGTGGCCGGCGGCATGGCCTGAGGCCCGCTGACCACCCATGCGCTACGACTCCCCGCTGGCCGCGGTGGGCAACACCCCTCTGGTGCGCCTGCCGCGGCTCTCGCCGTCCGAGGACGTCCGGATCTGGGCCAAGCTGGAGGACCGCAACCCCACCGGCTCGGTCAAGGACCGCCCCGCCCTGCACATGATCGAACAGGCGGAGAAGGACGGCCGTCTGACCCCGGGCTGCACGATCCTGGAGCCCACCTCGGGCAACACGGGCATCTCCCTGGCCATGGCGGCCAAGCTCAAGGGCTACCGCATCGTCTGCGTCATGCCCGAGAACACCTCCCAGGAACGGCGTGACCTGCTCGCCATGTGGGGCGCGGAGATCATCTCCTCCCCGGCGGCGGGCGGCTCCAACACGGCCGTGCGCGTCGCCAAGGAGCTCTCCGCCGAGCACCCCGACTGGGTGATGCTCTACCAGTACGGCAACCCCGACAACGCGGGCGCTCACTACGCCACGACGGGGCCGGAGATCCTCGCCGACCTCCCCTCCGTCACCCACTTCGTCGCGGGCCTCGGCACCACGGGCACGCTGATGGGCGTGGGCCGCTACCTGCGCGAGCACAAGCCGGACGTCAAGATCGTCGCCGCCGAGCCGCGCTACGACGACCTCGTCTACGGCCTGCGCAACCTCGACGAGGGGTTCGTGCCGGAGCTGTACGACGCGTCCGTCCTCACCACCCGTTTCTCCGTCGGCTCCGCCGACGCGGTGACCCGCACGCGCGAGCTGCTCCAGCAGGAGGGCATCTTCGCCGGCGTCTCCACGGGAGCGGCGCTGCACGCGGCGATCGGGGTCGGCCGGAAGGCGGTGAAGGCGGGGGAGTCCGCGGACATCGTGTTCGTGGTGGCCGACGGAGGGTGGAAGTACCTGTCGACGGGCGTCTACACGGCGGCGACGACGGAGGAGGCCATCGAGACGTTGCAGGGGCAGCTCTGGGCTTAGCGCCGGGCGCCCGGTGGGTCGGGGGTGCGGGGTTCGTCGGCGGGTGCGGGTGCGCGGGGGCCGTTCGCGCCCACGCGGCGGCCCCATGTGTCACCGCCCCGCGCCTCTGAAGGGAACGGGCCTGCGGCCCGCCCTTCAGCCTGAACGCATGTGCACACGTCAGCCGGACAGGTGCCGTACCTGGTCCCACAGAACCGGGTCCACCACCCCCGCCTTCCGGCGGAAGTCCCGTACCGGTACGTCCCTCAGCTCCTCCGTCTCCAGGAAGCTGGGGCGGCCCCGCGCGTCGCCGACGGCACCCGGGGGCAGCGGAATCACCCCGACCCGGGCGTCGCGGTACTTACTGGTGATCTTGACGACTCGGGCCCGGTCCCCCCGCACCGCCAGTACGAGACAGGGCCGGTCCTTGCCCCCGGGCCCGTCCTCGAAGGGCACGCTCGCCCACCAGATCTCCGACGGCCGCGGCCGCGGCAGCCCGGTCCGCGCGCCGGCCCGGTCACCGGGCCGTCCGGGCGGACGCGTACGCCCCCTCGGACCCCTCGGACCGCTCGTCCGCCGGCCCGGTCGGCGGGACCGGCCCCACCCGTCGACCAGCGTCGCGACGAGCGCGAGCGCCATCACCGCCGCGAGCGCCAACCACCAGGACATGTCCATGGGGACGACCGTACCGGCGCACCCCCACCGACGCCCGCCCTGTCACACGCCCCCGCGCCCCTCAGCGCCCCTTCAACCCCCGCTCACGCGCGGCCCAACGGCCCTACCACCAGCCGAACCGGTGACACCACAGGTGAGTTCGCCCACAACGGCCCCTGGCGGAGGAGCGACCCGTCCTTTTGCGCCTTACGCTCGACGGACCGCACCACTCGTCGCACCCCCGTCCGTTCTTCGCAAGCCCGCTGACTGCAAAACGTGGTCGGCGCGACCCGTTCGTCCGTCACGACCGACAGACACGACCGACCAACACGACTGTCACGACTTCACGCCAGCGCGGAGGTTCCAGCTCTCATGAAGCTCACCGTCGTCGGCTGCTCGGGGTCGTTCCCCTCCGCGGAATCGGCCTGTTCGAGCTACCTCGTAGAGGCCGACGGCTTCCGGCTGCTTCTCGACATGGGCAACGGTGCCCTTGGCGAGCTGCAGCGCCACTGCGGTCTCTACGACCTCGACGCGATCTTTCTCAGCCATCTGCACGCCGACCACTGCATCGACATGTGCGCGTACTTCGTCGCACGCTACTACCGGCACGACGGCGGCCGCTGCGACCCCATCCCGGTCTACGGCCCCGAGGGCACCGAGCAGCGCCTGACCACGGCGTACGCCGACACCCCTTCCGCCTCCTCCATGAGCGAGGTCTTCGACTTCCACACGGTCAAGCCGAGCACCTTCGACATCGGCCCCTTCACCGTCCACACCGAACGGGTCGCCCACCCCGTGGAGGCGTACGGCATCCGCATCGAACACGACGGGCGGATCCTGACGTACTCCGGGGACACCGGTGTCACCGGCACCCTGGACGAACTGGCCCGCGACGCCGATCTCTTCCTGTGCGAGGCCGCGTTCACCCACGGCAAGGAGAACATCCCGGACCTGCACCTCAACGGCCGCGAGGCCGGTGAGACGGCGGCCCGCGCCGGCGCCCGCCGCCTCGTGCTCACCCACATCCCGCCGTGGACGGACCCCCGGGTCAACCTCGACGACGCCCGCGCCGTGTACGACGGCCCCGTGGAGCTGGCCGTGCCCCGGACGTCGTACGAGATCTGACATCGCACGTACGCACGAGAAGGCCCCCGGAGGATCGCGCTGATCCCCGGGGGCCTCTCGTGTGCCGCGTGCTACTTGGCCTCCGCCTTCTGGAGCTCGGCCAGCTCCTCGTCGGACTCCCGGCCGGGCGTCGGGAGGTTGAAGCGGATGATCGCGAACCGGAAGACCACGTAGTAGACGACGCCGAAGCACAGGCCCACCAGGAGCAGGGCCCACGGCTTGGTGGCGATGCCCAGGTTGAGGCCGAAGTCGATCACGCCGGCCGAGAAGCCGAAGCCGTCCTTCATGCCGAGTGCCCAGGTCAGGGCCAGGGAGATACCCGTGAGTACGGCGTGGACCGCGTACAGGACGGGTGCGATGAACATGAACGTGAACTCGATCGGCTCGGTGACACCGGTCACGAACGAGGTCAGCGCGAGGGAGAACATCATGCCGCCGACGACCGCGCGGCGCTCGGGGCGGGCCGTGTGGTAGATCGCGAGACAGACGGCCGGCAGGCCGAACATCATGATCGGGAAGAAGCCGGTCATGAACTGCCCGGCGGTCGGGTCACCGGCGAGGAAGCGCGCGATGTCACCGCTCTTGCCCTCGTACGAACCGGCCTGGAACCACGGGAACGAGTTCAGCAGGTGGTGCATGCCGATCGGGATCAGCGCGCGGTTGGCGACACCGAAGATGCCAGCGCCGACGGCGCCCGAACCGACCAGCCACTCACCGAAGTGGTGCAGACCCGCACCGAGGACCGGCCAGATGTAGCCGAAGACGATGCCGATGAGCAGACCCGCGAAGGCGGACAGGATGGGCACCAGGCGACGGCCGCCGAAGAAGCCTGCCCAGTCGGGCAGCTTGGTGCGGTAGAAGCGCTGGTAGAGCAGGGCGACGACCAGACCCATCACCACACCGCCGAGGACGCCGGCGTTGACCGCCGCGTCCACCATCACGACCTTGCCGTCGACGACCGTGGCCACCTGGGGGAGGTTGGAGTCGGTGAAGGTGGCCAGCACCTTCTGGAAGACGAGGTAGCCGACGACCGCGGCGAGCGCGGTCGAGCCGTCCGACTTCTTGGCGAAGCCGATCGCGATACCGACGGCGAACAACAGCGGCATGTTGTCGAGGATGGCGCCGCCGCCGGCCGCCATGAAGCTCGCGAACTTGGTGATGAAACCGGGGAGCGACTCGCTGCCCAGCATGTCCGTGGTGCCGAGCCGCACGAGCAGCGCGGCGGCCGGCAGGACGGCGACCGGCAGCATCAGGCTGCGGCCGATGCGCTGCAGCACAGCCATGGTGCGTGAGCCCCAGGTCGGGCCCTTGTTGTCTGCGGCCGCGGGAGCGGCGCTGGCCGTGGTCACAACTTCCTCCAGTAGGCAGGGCGCCGCCCAGGGACGGGAGTGTGGGGGAGGGCAGCACGGGAGAGGTCTACACCAGTCAGTGGTGTAGACCTGTTGTAGCACGCTGGGGGTGGGCCTAGGAACCCGCGATTCCCGTTTTATGCCTTCGTGATGTCGTGCGACCTTCGTCCGGCCTTCGTTCGGCCGTCGCTCGGCCTTCTTCCGGCCGTCGGGCGAGCTTCGTTCGGCCTTCGTTCGGCCTTCGTGCGGGCGATGCCCGCGTCCTCCGCTTGGCGGGGACCCGTTCGGTGGTGTAGACCAGTCGCGAACGACCTCGCACGGCAAAGCGGACCAGATCAGGTATAACAGGGAGAATCGCCATGGCCAGTAAGGCTGAGAAGATCGTCGCCGGGCTCGGCGGCCTCGACAACATCGACGAGATCGAGGGCTGCATCACCCGGCTGCGTACCGAGGTCCACGACCCCTCCCTCGTGGACGAGGCCGCCCTGAAGGCCGCCGGCGCCCACGGCGTCGTCAAGATGGGCACCGCCGTGCAGGTCGTCATCGGCACCGACGCCGACCCGATCGCCGCGGAGATCGAGGACATGATGTGATCCACCGCTGATCCGGGACCCGCCCAACGCCGGCCCCCGTCAGCCCACGCGCAGGGGCCCTCCGTATGCGGGAGCGGCCCCTTCCGCCACTGCGGCTAGGCTCATCGCCATGTCTCGAATCGACGGCCGCACGCCCGAACAGCTCCGCCCTGTCACCATCGAACGCGGCTGGAGCAAGCACGCCGAGGGCTCCGTCCTCATCTCCTTCGGCGACACCAAGGTCTTCTGCACCGCCTCCGTCACCGAGGGCGTCCCGCGCTGGCGCAAGGGCAGCGGCGAGGGCTGGGTCACCGCCGAGTACTCCATGCTCCCCCGCTCCACCAACACCCGCGGCGACCGCGAGTCCGTACGCGGCAAGATCGGCGGCCGTACCCACGAGATCTCCCGCCTCATCGGCCGCTCCCTGCGCGCCGTCATCGACTACAAGGCGCTCGGCGAGAACACCATCGTCCTCGACTGCGACGTGCTGCAGGCCGACGGCGGCACCCGCACGGCGGCGATCACCGGCGCGTACGTGGCGCTGGCCGACGCCGTCGCCTGGGCCCAGCGCAAGAAGCTCGTCAAGGCGGGCCGCCGCCCGCTGACCGGCACCGTCAGCGCCGTCTCCGTGGGCATCGTCGGCGGTGTCCCGCTGCTCGACCTCTGCTACGAGGAAGACGTCAAGGCGGACACCGACATGAACGTCGTCTGCACCGGCGACGGCCGCTTCGTCGAGGTCCAGGGCACCGCCGAGGCCGAGCCCTTCGCCCGCGAGGAGCTCAACGCCCTGCTGGACCTCGCCGTCGCCGGCTGCACCGACCTGGCCGCCCTCCAGGGCAAGGCGCTCGACTCGGTCCTCTAAAGGTAAAGGGCACCCCAAGAAGACCGGCCGTCGGTCGCAACCACGGCGCACCCGGCGGCGTCCCTAGGAGTACGGGCGCACGGCACACCACCGTGCGCCCGGCCACACCGGCGCAAGCCGTACCCGCACCACCACCGGAGGCCGTCAGGCCTGCAACCAGTAGGAGGACCGTTCCATGGCCGTGAGCCGCCGACGTCGTACGACCGCCATCGCCGGAGCCGTTGCAGCCGTCGCGCTGACCGCCGGCCTCACCACCGGCTGCGACGCCGTGAACAAGGCCCTGGACTGCGTCCAGACCGCCGAGGCCATCGCCAACAGCGTGTCCGACCTCCAGCAGGCCGTCGAGAACGCCTCCAACGACCCCTCGCAGCTGGAGGAGTCGCTCAACTCCATCGACGAGAACCTCAAGGAGATCGGCGACAAGACCGACAACGCCGACGTCAACAAGGCCGTCGACGACCTCCAGAAGGCCGTGGAGGACGTCCAGACCTCCGTCAACAACGGCGACGCGACCCCCGACATCAGCGGGATCACGGGCGCGGCCAAGGAACTGACGAACGTCTGCACGTCCTGACCACCGCCGTGTGACCGGCGCCCGGCGAGGGCCGGGATACTGAGGGCATGACCCGCCTGATCCTCGCCACCCGCAACGCCGGAAAGATCACCGAGCTGAAGGCGATCCTCGCCGACGCAGGTCTGCCCCACGACCTCGTCGGCGCGGACGCCTACCCGGACATCCCCGACGTCAAGGAGACCGGCGTCACCTTCGCCGAGAACGCCCTGCTGAAGGCGCACGCACTCGCGCAGGCCACCGGTCTCCCGGCCGTCGCCGACGACTCCGGACTCTGCGTGGACGTCCTCCACGGCGCCCCCGGCATCTTCTCCGCCCGCTGGGCCGGCCGGCACGGCGACGACCGCGCCAACCTCGAACTCCTCCTCGCCCAGCTCTCGGACATCGCCGAGGAGCACCGCGGCGCCCACTTCGCCTGCGCCGCCGCCCTCGCCCTGCCGGACGGCACGGAACGCGTCGTGGAGGGCCGACTGAGGGGCGTACTCCGCCACACCCCCACCGGCACGAACGGCTTCGGCTACGACCCGATCCTCCAGCCGGAGGGCGACACCCGCACCTGCGCCGAACTGACCGCCGCCGAAAAGAACGCGATCAGCCACCGCGGCAAGGCGTTCAGGGCACTGGTACCGGTGGTGAGGGAGCTGCTGGGCTGACGCGAGAGAGGACCGCCCGGTGGGCGGCCCTCTCTGTGTGTGCGGCCGGTGGGACTCGAACCCACACGGGTGTGAACCCACTGGGACCTAAACCCAGCATGACTGCCAATTCCATCACGGCCGCCCAAAACGGTCATCGCGCTCGACCGGCGGCCCTCAGTGTACGGGGCTGTCGGGCTGCCCTGCGAGGGGGACTCCGCTCTTCTGGCGACACCACGTCTCCGTCAGGGCATGGCAGTTGGGGCACAGGTAGCGCAGGATCTCCCGGCGATTGTCCCGCCAGTTCCCGTTGACATGGTCGATCTGCAAGGTGATGGGGCGCGGAACGGCTCGTGCCCGGGGTTCCGGGGCGAGCCGTTCTCGGGTGGGCGGGTGGGGTCAGATGCCCAGGTCCTTGATGATCTTCGCTACGTGGCCGGTCGCCTTCACGTTGTAGAGGGCTCGTTCGACCTTGCCCTCCTCGTCGACGACGATCGTCGAGCGGATGACGCCCGTGACGACCTTGCCGTAGAGCTTCTTCTCGCCGAAGGCGCCGTACGCCGCCAGGACCGCCTTGTCGGGGTCGCCGACGAGGGTGACCTTCAGGGACTCCTTCTCGCGGAACTTGGCCAGCTTCTCCGGCTTGTCGGGGGAGACGCCGATGACGTCGTACCCGGCGCCGGCCAGCAGGTCCAGGTTGTCGGTGAAGTCGCAGGCCTGCTTCGTGCAGCCGGGGGTCAGGGCGGCCGGGTAGAAGTAGACGATGACCTTGCGGCCCTTGTGGTCGGACAGGGACACCTCGTTGCCGTCGGCGTCCGGGAGGGTGAAGGCGGGGGCCACGTCCCCGGGCTGGAGTCGCTCGCTCATCGGACCAGCGTAACCGTGGGCCCTGACGCCTCGGGGCCCGGCGGAGCTGACAGACTGTCCGCAAACAGTCAATGACGGACAGCGGGAGGCAGCGCGGTGGCGGACACCTCGGACACCAGGACCCCGGCCGAGATCGAGGCGGACATCAAGCGCCGCCGCGACACCCTCGCGGAGACGCTCGACGAGATCGGCGTCCGGGTGCACCCGAAGACCATTGTCGGTGACGCCCGGGCGAAGGTCGTCTCCAACATCGACCACACCCTCGGCAAGGCCTATGTCTCGGTCAACCGGGTGGTCAGCGACGCGAAGGGCCGGCTCGTCGACGAGGACGGGGCGCCCCGGCTGGAGCGCATCGTCCCGGTGGCGCTCGTCCTCGTCGGCGTCGTGGGGCTGCTCGCCCTCGGCACTCGACGCCGCAGGGGCTGACGAAGACAGGTAGGTTCGGGGTCGTGAGCGAGAAGAGCCAACACGACAAGTTGCCCATCAGGATGCTGCACGACCGGGTGCTCGTGCGGCAGGACACCGCCGAGGGCGAGCGGCGTTCGGGCGGCGGCATCCTGATTCCCGCGACGGCGGCGGTCGGCCGGCGGCTCGCCTGGGCCGAGGTCGTCGCGGTCGGGCAGAACGTCCGGACGGTCGAGCCGGGCGACCGTGTCCTCTTCGACCCGGAGGACCGGGCAGAGGTCGAGGTCAGGGGCGTCGCGTACGTCCTGATGCGCGAGCGCGACCTGCACGCCGTGGCCGCGGACCGGTTCGAGGGCTCGGAGGACTCCACGGGCCTGTACCTGTAGGGCGACCCGTAGCGCACTCCGGCGGGTGGCCCGCCACACACGGGAGGGGGCTGGTGACCACGTCACCAGCCCCCTCCCGGCTTCACTCACGTTCCCGGCGTCAGGGGAACGTCCCCTCCGTCGTCCCGCCTCCGATGTCTCCGCCGCCGCCCCCGCCGTCGGTCGTTCCGCCGCCGTCCGTCCCGCCTCCGGTGGCGGCCCCGCCGTCCGCGGTGCCCCCGCCCCCGGTGGCCGCGCCGCCGTCGGCGGTCCCGCCGCCGGTCGTGGGTCCGCCGCCGGTGGTCTCTCCGCCGCCGCCGGTCGTCGTCGTGTCGCCGCCGCCCGTCGTGGCGCCCCCGTCGGTGGGTTCGCCCGTGGCGCCGCCGTCCGTCTGGCCCGCGGTCTCCTCGCCGCCCGTGGTGCCGCCGTCGTCCTCGTCACCGGTGGCGCCGGGCTCGTCCGGCGGGGTGCTCGGGGGCACCACGACCACGTCCGCGCCCTCCTGGAGCTCCAGGTCGAAGTCCTTGACCTTCTTGCCCTTCAGGGCCGCCTTGGTGAACTGCGCCCAGATCTCCGTGGGCGCCCCACCGCCGTTGATGCGCGGGAGGCCCATCGCGCCGTAGAGCGGCTTGTGGACGCCCGTCTTGGGGTCCTGGCCCATCACGGAGACGACGGTGGCGAGGTCCGGGGTGTAGCCGGCGAACCAGGCCGCCTTGTCCTCCTCGGCCGTACCGGTCTTGCCGGCGGCCGGGTGGCCGGACGCCTGCGCGGCGGTGGCCGTACCGCCCTGGACCACGCTCCGCAGGACGGAGGTGGTGGTGTCGGCGGCCTGACGGCTGACGGCCTGCTGGGGGTCCGCCGAGGGGAGCTTGATCTCCGAGCCGTCCTTGGTGATCCGCTCGATCATCGTGTACGTGCCGTGCCGGCCGTGGTTGGCGAGGGTGGCGTACGCCTCCGCCATGTCGAGCACGCTCGCGGTCGCCGTGCCCAGCGCGATCGACGGGTACGGGTTCATGTCCGGGGTGTTCTTCGGCACGCCCAGGTCGATCGCGGTCTTCTCGACCTTCGCGGGGCCGACGTCGACGGCCATCTGCGCGTACACCGAGTTCACGGACTTGTCGGTGGCCTGGCGGACCGTGATGTTGCCGTAGTCGACGTAGTCCTCGTTCTCCGGGGCGTACCGCTCGCCGGGCCAGCCGACGACCGGGCGCTCGCTGGCACCGTCGTAGATGGTGTTCGGGGTGATCGCCTGGCCGGACTGGTTGTTGGAGTTGTTCTCCACGGCCGCGGTGAACACGAACGGCTTGAACGTCGAACCGACCTGGTAGTCACGCCGGGTGGCGTTGTTGACGTACTGCTTGAGGTAGTCGATGCCGCCGTACATCGCGATGACCTTGCCGGTCTTCGGGTCGATGGAGACACCGCCGGCGCGGACGTAGTTGTCGACCTTGCGGTTCTTCTTGTCGAGCTTGTCCATCAGGTTGTCGTCGACGGCCTTGATGAACGCGTCCTGCATCTTGGGCTGGATGGTGGTGGTGATGCGGTAGCCACCGCCGTTCTCCAGCGCCTCCTCGTCGATGATCTTGTGCTCGATGAGGTACGACTTGATGGCCTCGACCAGGTAGCCGCGCTGTCCGGAGAAGGCGGTGGACGTGGTGGTCTGCTTCGGCATGTCGAACTTCATGCCGGCGCGCTCGGACTGCTTGAGCCAGCCCTCCTTCACCATGCCGTCGAGGACGTAGTTCCAGCGGGCGACGGCCGCGGCCTTGTTCTCCGGGTGGGCGACGACGTCGTACATGCTCGGCGCGTTGACGAGCGCGGCGAGATAGGCGCCCTGCTGGGGGGTGAGTTCGTCGGCGTCGACGCCGTAGTACGCCTGGGCCGCCGCCTGGATGCCGTAGGCGTTGCGGCCGAAGAAGCTGGTGTTGAGGTAGCCCTCGAGGATCTCGTCCTTGGTGACCTCGCGGTCCAGCTTGATCGCGATGAAGAACTCCTTCACCTTGCGGGTGACGGTCTGGTCCTGCGCCAGGTAGTAGTTCTTCACGTACTGCTGGGTGATCGTCGAGCCGGACTGCTTGCCCTTGCCGCTCGCGGTGTTCCAGGCGGCGCGGATCATCGCCTTGGGGTCGATGGCCGGCTCGGAGTAGAAGTCGCGGTCCTCGGCGGCCAGTACGGCGTGCTGGGCGGCCTTGGAGACCTTCGACAGGGGCACGTTCTCGCGGTTGACCTCGCCGTCGCGGGCGATCTGGGTGCCGTCCGCGTACAGGTAGACGTTGCTCTGCTTGGTCGCGAGCTCCTGCGGCTTCGGGATGTGGACCAGGTTGTAGCCCAGCACGAAGGCGCCGATGATCAGCATGGTCACGATCACGAAGCTGCCGAGCACCATGCGCCAGGTCGGGAACAGCCGCCGCCACCCGGTCCGTTTGGGCCGCTTCGGCTTCTTGCCCTTTCCGCCGCCGGTCGGGGTGACGTCGGGCACGTCGGCGGGTGCGACAGCGGGTACGACGGCGGTCGCCGCGCCCCCACCGGCCCCCGCGCCGGTGGCTCCGGCTGCCGCGAGGCCGCTCGTGACACCGGCCTTCCCGGCACGCATCCCGCCGGCCGCCGCGCCACCGGTCGCGGCCGAAGCCGCGCCACCGGCTGCCGCCGCCCCGGCCGCCCCCGCCGCTCCGGCGGCCGCCGCGCCGCCGGGCCTGCCGGGCCGCTTGCCGCCGGGCTTCGCGCCCGCGCGCGTGACACCCAGAGTCATGGTCATCTCGGCGTCACCGGCCGCCGCCGGGCCCGACGTGCCGCCGCCCGTGGAGGCGGGCTTGCCGCCGGGCTTCGCCGAGCCGGGCTTCGCCGAGCCGGGCTTCGCCGAGCCGGGCTTCGCCGAGCCGGGCTTCGCCGAGCCGGGCTTCGCCGAGCCGGGCTTCGCCGAGCCGGACT